>JBOHOM010000163.1:0-4402 GCA_050731075.1 Nitrospiraceae bacterium | reverse complement strand
CGTCGAAGCTCGCGATGACCACCTACCTGACCCGGATCATGTTCCCGTACCTGCTCTTCATCAGCTTGGCGGCGCTGGCGATGGGCGTCCTGAACTCCCTCCGCGCGTTCGCAGCACCGGCGTTGTCCCCGGTGCTCTTCAACCTCTTCATCATCGGGTGCGCGCTGTTCCTGTCGCCGCTCTTGACCGAACCAATCCTCGGGGTGGCCGTCGGGGTCGTGGCCGGCGGGGCGGCGCAGTTCGCGATGCAAGTGCCGGGGCTCTGGCGGCGCGAGATGTTGTTCGGCTGGCGGTTTGAGCCCGGGCATCCCGGCGTGCGGCGCATCGGCGCGCTGCTCGTGCCCTCGCTGCTGGGGCTGTCGGTCACGCAGGTCAACATCACGGTGAGCACGATCCTGGCGTCCTTCTTTGCCGGAGGGCCCACGTACCTGTTCTATGGCATGCGGCTGATCCAGTTTCCGCTGGGCATCTTCGGCGTGGCGCTGGCCACCGCCATCCTGCCGACCCTGTCGGCGCAGGCGGCCAGAGGGGCGCTGGATGAGTTGCGCGCCACGCTGGGGTTCGGCCTGCGGATGATCTTTTTCATCATCCTCCCGGCCATGCTCGGGCTGATCCTGTTGCGAGGGCCGATCGTGCACCTGTTCTTCGAGCACGGCTCGTTCACGGCCCAGGATACCTCCGCCACGGCCGCGGCGGTGCTCTGCTATGCCGTGGGGCTGTGGGCCTTTGCGGGCGTCAGGGTCATCGTCGCGGCGTTCTACTCCCTGCAGGACACCATGACGCCTGCGCTGGTGGCCATAGGCGCAGTGGCGGCCAACCTCGTGCTGTCCCTGCTGTTGATGGAGCCGCTCCGTCATGCCGGACTGGCCCTGGCCACAGCAGTGGCGGCGATGGTCAATGTCGGCACGTTAGTGGCGGTGCTCAACCGGCGGCTGGGCGGCGTGGCCTGGTCGTCGGTCGGACGGTCGGCGGCTCGGGTGCTGGCCGCCGCGGTGCCGGTTGTCCTGGCCTGCGTCTGGGTGGACGGCCTGGAAGTGTGGACCCGTCATGGGGAATGGACCGCGAAGGCGATCATGCTGTTCGTGGGAATCGGCTTGAGCGTGACCGGCTACTTTGGAGCGCACGCGCTGATGCGGTCGGAGGAACTGGACGTGCTGTGGGGGGTGGTAAAAAGGAGGAGGGCCTCGGCTGGCAGAAAGTAGAAAGAGCGGTGTGGCCTGGCTAATCCCTCCTGCTCGCGTATCGCGCACTCAAGGGCGGGCATGTGGTGGCCAGGCAGCCTCACGTGCTCGCGCGTCGCGCACACAGTATTAATCGTTCCGGGCAACGGTGGATGGTGTGCTCGCCGGACGCGCGCAGTCTGAGGCTGCCAGGCCACCAGCCCGAGGAGCAGCGAAAAGACCAGGCGGTGCTGGGGTGGCCGGTGCTCTGTCAAGGCAACGGGTCATGACGCGCCCAGTTGAGGATCAGTCAAGCCACCCCGTTGAGTGAGTCATGCAATAGCGAACCGCTCTGTGTCCATCCGTTCCAGCCGAGACATCGCTTGGAGAAAAGGTTGGAGGGCGGGCGGACGAGAAAATGAGAATGGAGGTGGAGGCGTGAACGCACGAATCGGAGATACGGTGGTGTTCAAGACACGTTGGGGCTGGATGGGAGCTGCCGCGTCCGCACAAGGAGTAAGAGCTATTGTCCTCCCGAAGGCCTCGCGGCGAGCAGTGGAGGCCGCGCTGCAAGGAGAGTCACTCTCCGCGAACGGTCGCCCCTCGCTACGACCGGCAACGGTCTTACGGGAAGCTCGCGCACAGTTGGTCGATTTTCTTCAGGGGAGGCGGCGGGAGCTGGACTTTCCGGTGGACCTGTCAGGAGGGACGGCCTTCCAGCGGCGAGTGTGGCGGACCATCCTGCGGATTCCCTACGGGAGGGTGCGCCCATACAAGTGGGTTGCGGTTCGGGTCGGTGGGAGGCAGTACGCCCGAGCGGTAGGGCTTGCGCTGGGTGCCAATCCCGTTCCGATCATGGTGCCATGCCACCGGGTTGTCGCGCGCGACGCCTCCTTGGGCGGCTTTTCCGGCGGACTCAGGACCAAGCGGAGATTGCTCCAGCTTGAGGGCACGCTTTCCGCCTTGAAGAGCTAATAGCGTATGGCGAATGGCCACTAGCGAGGAGCGTATAGCGTATGGCTTATGGCAAGAAATGGGAATCTCCGGCCATAGGCGATAGGCCATCGGCTCTGCGGTCCGTTCTGACCATAAGCTATACGCCATAAGCTATAAGCTCCTGGATGTCTCCATGAAAGCGGTCATACAGCGCGTGACGCACGCGTCGGTGGTGGTGGATGGCAGGATCGAGGGACAGATCGGCGCGGGTCTGCTCGTGCTGCTGGGAGTGGCGAAGGGGGACGAAGACCGGGATGTCCAGCACCTGGTCGAGAAGATCGCGACCCTGCGCATCTTCGGCGATCCGCAGGGCAAAATGAACCTGGCCATCGGCGAGGCTGGTGGCGCGTTGCTGATTGTGTCGCAGTTTACGCTCGTAGGGGATACGGAGAAGGGGCGTCGACCCGGCTTTGACAGGGCCGCTCCCCCGGATGCGGCTCGCGCGCTGTACGAAGAGGTGGTGGCAGGCCTCCGGGGCCGCGGGCTCCAGGTCGAAACCGGGGTCTTTGGGGCCCACATGCGGGTCTCGCTGGAGAACGACGGGCCGGTCACCTTTATCCTGGACAGCCGGGTCGGATGAGGCGCCATTCCCTTCAAATCGGGCTCGATGGCTCGATTTGCCAGAAACTGGGTTGGGTGGCATACTTATGAGCATGGGAGGCAGACATGGCGGCTCGGATCCCTGAGCATCATCCGTTGCGCCGGCTCTTCGGGGCCTTGACCGAAAAGAGCTTCGCTCAGCTGCTGGGGTGGCCTGACCTCAACGTGACCGAGTATGTCGCCAATCTGCTCGTGGAGTTCACGCACACCGATCAGCTCTATCAGATTCGAGACACACATGGAGAACAGATCGACACGCTGGTGGATATGCTGTACGAATCGGAAGTGTTGCTCGAGGCCCAATCGCTCGATCGAGAGCGGGAAGTCCATCGCCACATCGGCGACTTTACCCTGTTTATGGCCGGGCTCTTTCCCGAGTACCTGCGGCGGCTGAAGAGCGCCAGCTTGATCTATCACAAGGACTTTCTCGTGGATTATGTGAAGACGGGGAAGCGCTCCTACGCGATCGTCGCGCAGTTTCCTCACGGAGAGTTCAAAGACCTGACCCCGCTGTTCCGCAAGCTGTCCGAGAACTTCGAGTTGTGCGTCACCGGGCTCGGCTTCGTCCGCTCGGACCTGGATCGCATGCAGGACCCGACCTACCGGAAAGCCAAAGACATCCTGCTCAATTGAAACGCTCCCATCCCTTCATCATGGCTCACGGCGGCGCTGGCACGCGCGCGATGACCGCGTTGCAGCGGACCTGTCTGGCCGCTGCGCTGGTCGACGGGCATGAAGTGCTCCGTCGCGGCGCCTCCTCGGTGGACGCGGTGGAGAAGACCATCCGGGTTCTTGAGTCGTCTGGGCTCTTCAATGCTGGAATCGGCTCCCGACTCCAGCTGGACCGCGTGCGGCGGATGGATGCTTCCATCATGGAAGGACGGACCCTTCGGGCGGGGGCGGTGGCGGCGATCGAACGGATCCGCCACCCGATCAGCGCGGCCAGGCTGGTGATGGAAGAGACGGAACATGTCCTGCTGGTCGGCGAGCCCGCCACGCGCTTTGCCCGTTACTTCAATCTCGAGTTGGACCGTCAGCCGGTGCCCAGACGCATCTCATTCAAGCCCGTTCGGGGCCAGCAGGCATCCGGCCCGACGCAAAAGACGCGGAACCTGTATCGTGCGATGAGGGTACGGCGGACGGCGGGGCTCGAGACGGTGGGAGCGGTCGCGATGGACCGATCTGGAACCGTCGCGTCCGGCGCTTCAACCGGCGGGATCGCCCTCATGTTGCCAGGGCGCGTAGGCGACACGCCGCTGATCGGGTGCGGGGTCTACGCCGATAACGGCGGCGGAGCCGTTTCGATGACCGGCGTGGGGGAAGGCATCATTCGCCTCGCGGTGGCGAAGGAAATCGTGGACCGGCTGGCCGCAGGAGCCGGTCCCGCTCTGGCGGCTCGGCTGGTGCTGAAGAAGCTCGTCACCCGAATTCGCGGGGCTGCCGGCGCGCTCGTGCTGGCCCCGGACGGCCGGTTTGCGATCCGGCACACGACGCCCCGCATGTGCGCGGGGTACTGGGATGGCACCGGCCAGCCGGTCGTGGCGGATCGATTCCGGTAGGTTGAGGCTGAGGGCGAGGTTGAGGCAAAGAGGCAGAACCAGGTATCCTAAGCCTTAACCTCAACCTTCACGGTGAACGAAGTGAAG
>JBOHOM010000162.1:0-4526 GCA_050731075.1 Nitrospiraceae bacterium | reverse complement strand
GGTCCGCCCAACTGGTCATATCCGTTCGGCTGGGATCGATGGCATCCCGCTGTTTCTTGAAATAAGCCCATTTCTCTTCTGTGTCCGGTCCGCGTGTCAGCATCATCTCATTCCACTGCTCGATCTCATCGGCGCCGTGCGGCTTCGCGGTCTTGCGGAACCACTCGACAATCGCATCGTCGCTTCGCTCTCGCGCGTGATCCGAGCGTCCCCCTACGGCTCCAGTGAACTGCTCAGCGGTGATGCCGGTAAATTCCAGCAGGCGCTTATCCAGGGGGCAGGGGTAGATGTACTCGCCCTGCGTACCGGCCAGGACGGCCCGGCACTTGTCAATCATGCGCGCCAGATGGACGTAGCCAGCGAGTTTCTCTCTGACGCTCCGTGGGAATTGTTCTCGTAAGTCCATCGGGGCGAATGTCGAAACCCATACGTCAGGATGTTCAAAGCATTTTGTGGTTGGCGAACGTCAGCGACCGCACCACCACGTCGCCGTTTTCATACGAAATGATCCGGCGCGAAGCCGGTAGGTCCGACGCGGCCACGCGGACGTGCGAGTCCGAGAAGCTTTCCACGTTGGTGAGTTTCCCATCCTGGGGAGAAGAGTAATACACGGTATAGCGCGTGGTGAGGAACTTGTTGTCTGTGGTGATCGCGCTGTCTTCGACGTTGATCGTGAACGCGATGGGTGGCATGCCGGGGTGGCTCATCTTGCGGTTGATCTGCGTCATCCGATCCCCCTTGATGCGATAGAACGAGTGCATGCCGTCGCCATGGATAAATACCTTGGGGCCCAGTGGATGATCCACGTCGTCGCCCAGCGTCAGGGCATATTTTCCGTCAGAGTCGTCGAAGCTGCGCGGCCCGCGGTGGACCGCCATCATCGCGATCTGGCCTTCCGCCCATTTCTGCACGTCCGGGTCGGGGAGGGCCACCGTCACGTCACGCGGTCCCTTCACCGTGACTGTTCCTTTCACCTCCCTGCCGTTCACGTTGGCGGTGAGGTCGGCGACGAACCCCTTGAAGTCAGACTGCCAGCGGGCCGTTTTCTCGAACGCCTGGCGCAACAGCGCCCGCGCCCTGGGGTCATCCTTCACCTCGGTCTTGGTCTCCTCGCGTTTGTGCGTCTCCATCGGCGTGGCTCCTTTGCGTTAAGAACCTGTCTCGGGCAGGCTCAATTCCAGATGCCGGGAATACGGGTCCCGCACGTCGGGCAGGCGTTCTCCTTCAAGGCCACCTCCAGGATCCGGTACCCGACCCGCTTGACCACGGCGGTGCCGCACTCCGGGCAGAAGGTGTGCTCATAGCGACCGACCTGACCAGGCAGATTGCCGGCATAGACGTAGCGCAGACCGCTCCGCTGTCCGATCTCGGCGGCCCTGACGAGCGAGCGGGCGGTGGTATTGTCCGGCTCGAGCATCTTGTAGTCTTTATGGAAGGCGGTCACGTGCCACGGAATATCCGGCGAGAGGGACACCAGGAACTCAGTCATCGCGTGCAGTTCCTGCTCGCTATCGTTGAAGCCGGGAATGATGAGTGTCACGATCTCCAGCCAGAAGCCCATGCCGTACAATCGCTTGATCGTGTCCAACACCCCGGCCAGTTGTCCGCCTAATTTGCGGTATTCCTCCTGGGAGAAGCCTTTGAGGTCCACTTTGTAAAAGTCCACCCACGGCTTCAGATAGTTCAGGACTTCCGGCGTCCCGTTGCCGTTGGAGATGTACGCGGTTCTGAGTCCCTGCGCCTTCGCCGCTTGGAAGACCTCGATGGCCCATTCGCTCGTGATGAGCGGCTCGTTATAGGTGCTGGCGATGACCGGCGCCCCATACTCCCTGGCCAGATTCACCAGCTGGGCCGGCGACACCGGCATGATCGAGCTGACCGCTTCCGGATCGCGGACGGCCTGGGACGTGATCCAGTTCTGGCAATAGCCGCAGTGGTAATCGCATCCCAACATCCCGAAACTCAGTGCGCTGGAGCCCGGCAAGACGTGGAAAAACGGCTTCTTCTCAATCGGATCGCACTGAAGGGCGCCGATATACCCGGTGGGAACCTTCAGGACCCCCCCTTCGTTAAACCGCACCTTGCAGATGCCAACCCGACCGTCGCGGATCACGCAACGGTGTCCACATGCGTAACACACGACTTCGTTCCCCGGACGCGCCTCACAGAGTTCCGGCGCTGCCTCACGGGTGTAGTCAGTGAGTGTCTTTGCCAAGGGGGAGTCTTGTGCAGAAAGACGAGCCATAGGTCCCTGATTATACGGGAGGAGAAGGGGACCGTAAACAGCGGGATTGTCTTAGGAACCTTTTGTCAATTCTTTTCATGGTTCTTGGGGAAGTGCCTGAGAAGACCGAAATCAAGAAAGATCGCCAATCATTTCAACATGTTAATCGACTTGCTCCCTCATGGAACTGCGAGAGGGTTGGATGAAAATGCCAGGTTTTTCCTACATTTCCCTGGAAAAGAGCCTGCTCCGGGTATATAATTACGCATAATTTAAACGAGCCAAGCCCATTCCGCGTGAGAACCGGATGGAGAAAGGCGTTCGAGAATGGAACGGCGGACGGCCTCTCATACCGAAGAAGAGGAACTGAATCAGCGACGACGGCTCCTCAATCTTGCCAGAAAAGGCGACCCCAAGGCGATCAACCGGCTGTTCGAGCTGTACCAGGTCCGGGTCTATACGGGAGATGCCCTGAGTCGAACAGGACGACTGCCCCTCTGGCCCGCCGTCCATCAGAAGCCTGGGAAGAGTGCTCGACGGAAGCGCGCCATCCGAAGACCGCCCCGCCCAGTCCGGCGGCGCACACGCACACGCTCGTCTCGGCGCATCACCAGAAAAAAGCCGGTGCGAAGGGCGCGTCGACGCTGACCTCCTTGGTCTCGACTCAGGCTTGATCTCACCGTTCAGTCAGCCGCTTCACTTTACAAGGCAGCTCTCGGGAACACGGCAGAGTGCCGACACGACATGCGTGTCGGCGTCATTGGACCGCCACTCGTAGTCCGCCCCCCACAAGGTATTTTGCGATAGCTTCCGCGGCATTCCTCTCTCCGGAATACACGGTGGCGCTTCCCTCATGATCAATACGCCACGCCAGCTCAAATGCCCGGGTGGGATTCATGCCCGGAATCGATTTACAAAACAGCTCGATGACTTGCTGGTACGTGTGGCAGTTGCAGTTGTAGACGATCACGCGGGCTTCCAGGCCATCAACCGTGCCGGGGCTCTGTTCATCAATCGCGTCCGGTATCGTAACCGTTGTCGGAGACTTTGACATGGCGTCTATTCTAACAGCCTGAAGAGCCCGATTCCAAGCCTGGTCCCTCGACGCCGACGGGCGACGTCCTCGCTCAAGAATCCTCCAAGACAGTGCATTGATTGTTCAAGGTGACCTTGTCCCTGGAGCAGGCGCGCTCGAGCAACTGAAAATGGACTGCCGAGTCCGTGACCGCCTCCAGCCCGTGCCGGCCGCAGAGTCGAAGAGTGTACAGCAATGCCGCAGCGGTCTTGACCAGGGCCAGCGCGTACTCGTAATCATACCCCTCCTCAAGCGAGAGCAGGCCTTTGCTCATCCGCTGCAGGTCTTGCACGGTGCAACGCCTGAGCTGCCGCGACTCCTCCAACAGACGCAGCAGAGCGGCAGGTCCGGGCACCGTCGCGGTTCCGATCCGCATGCCGTGCGACAGGTCAAAGAGCCCTCGCTGGAAACGGCGGTCCTCCATCAGACCGCCATGGAAGCGCGCCCGCCAGCTCTCGTCGGCCAAGTCCCGGTCAACCGCTGCGACCGCGTCCATATCCAGCGGGCCGCTCACCGAGTATCCCTGAACGATCCTTCCTGACCTGACCAGCTCCGGGTGGAGATCTCCCATCCGATCCATGTAGGCGGTGGTCCCGCTCATGCTCGTCAATTGCAAGGCCATGTAGTCTCTGAAGTGGACAGACGAGTACTCGCTCAGGAGGCGTTGCAGGGTCCGTTCAGGGCAGAGGTGAAAGGGATAATAGAGGGCCCGGCGTTCTGGTTTCTGCCGGTCTCGCTTCTCAGGCAAGTTGGACTGATGAACCTTGAATGATCACGCGCTCGACCGACACTCCATCAATTTAACATTCACCATTGAGCACTGATCATTGCCGTTTCTCACCACTTGTCCATGTCGATCACTTCGGTCGCGTCCCAGAGGTGCGTCAATTCCTTTTCGGCGAGGTCGGCCTCGTCCGGCTCGTCAGGATTCTTCGACGCGGCCTTGTCGGAGTCCTTCGGGGAAGCACCGGCTTTCGTCTGAGCGTCCTTCGACTCAGGGCGTTTGCGTCGCTTCTTGGGATCCATATTCACTGGCACGACAGGCCTCTCCGCGCAGTGGAGACTCGCTACGGTGTTCCTACCGCCTCCGGGGAGGTTTGTCAAGAGGAGGCGAACCGCTCAGCGGGTCCCGGGGCCGACCAGATTAGCCGTCCTCGCACACGGCCCGCCGTGGAAACGGGTGTGGCAGGGCTCGTCGCTCCCGCGCCTCCCGGAGCGGTCCTTCCG
>JBOHOM010000161.1:0-11903 GCA_050731075.1 Nitrospiraceae bacterium | reverse complement strand
ATGGGACGAGACGCCTCATGTGCCGGATCGTCTCCGCGAAGATGGCAGCCCCCCCGTCTTCCAACTCGTCACGGTTCACCGACGTAATCACGGCATGGCGGAGGCCCAGCGCCTGGACTGCCTGAGCGACGCGCAGAGGCTCCCCCTGATCAAGCTCCACGGGTCGTCCTGTCGTCACGGCGCAGTAATGGCACCGGCGCGTACAGATGTCTCCCAGGATGAGAAACGTGGCGGTCCGGTTGTTCCAGCATTCCCAGACGTTGGGGCACCGGGCTTCCTCGCAGATCGTATGCAGGCCCAAGGTGTCCATCGTCCGCCTGATGTCCCGGTAATCGGGGCCCTGCCTGATCGTGACCTTGAACCAGGGCGGGAGGCGACGGCCCGAATGGCCGATCTCATCTGTCGGGATGAAGGTCATGACGTGCTCTAGTGTAGCATCAGGGCTGCATCAATTCTTGAGGATGTTCGAGGATGCGCTTGAATTCTTTCAAGAATTTCGCTCCCTGAACCCCGTCCAGCGCGCGATGATCGCAGGACAGCGTGACGTTCATGCGCCGGCCCGGCTTGACGCCGTCACGCCCGACGACCGGCACATCGCGCACCGCCCCGACCGCGATGGCGGCGGCTTCCGGCGGCATGATCACGGCGATGAAGTTGTCCACCTCGAACATCCCCAGGTTGGAGACCGAAAAAGTGGCGCCGGTGTATTCGTGTGGCTGGAGCCGCTTGTTCCGTGCGCGTTCGATGAGCCCCCGCGCCTCGGTTGAGATTTGTTCCAGCGTTTTCTTCCCGCAATCCCGGAGGACGGGCGAGATCAGGCCGTCGTCCAGCCCCACGGCAATCCCGATGTCAATGCTCCCATGTTGGCGAAGCGCGTCCCCCATATAAGAGACATTGATCTCCGGGTGACGGGTGAGGGCCATCGCCGCCGCCTTCACAATCACGTCGGTCAGGCTCGGATGAACTCGGCGGGCCTGTTTCAACTGGGTGCGCAGCCGCTCCGCGTCGTCCATCGCGACCTCGGTCGTCAGATAGAAATGCGGGACGGGCGCCTTGCTCTGGGTCGTATTGCGCGCGATGGCCTTCCGCATCTGGCTGAGCGGGCGATCGGTGGCACCCGCGGGCCGGGGGGAGACCGCCTCGCCCGCTTTCAGGACATCCTCCTCGACAATGCGCCCTCCGGGTCCTGATCCCGTCACGGAGGCCAGATCGATCCCCCGCTCCCGAGCCAACGTCCTGGCACGGGGAGACGTTTTCACGCGAGCTTCCTCCGGCGCGGGCTGAGCGCCCGTCGGGGCCTGAGCCGACGGGGCCGGTCCCGCTTGGGTCGGTTTCACGGTTGGAGCGGGACTCATCGTCTCTGCCAGGACGGCCGCGATATCCTCATCCGGCTCCGCGATCACCGCGATCAATTCCCCCGCTTTGACGGTGGTGCCCTCGTTCACCAGGACGCGCCTGAGCGTGCCGGAGGCAAAAGCCTCGAGGTCCATCACGGCCTTATCGGTCTCGATTTCAGCCAGCACATCCCCGCTGCCGACCACCTCGCCCTCCCGCTTCTTCCATTTCACGACGACGCCTTCTTCCATCGTATCGGTCAATTTCGGCATCACGACGCGACTAGCCATGGAACTCTCCATGAAAATCAAGAGATGCCCAACCAACGACGGACCCATCCAACCAGACCGGAAGACGGCGGGGGCTCTCGCTCAGGATCCGGATACTCGATCCACGGCTCCTGGCTGCCCAAATAATTCTCTCCATTAAAGCTGAGCCGACTCCTGAGCTGGGTATAGCCCTTTGCCTGAAGGCAGCCGATCAGCTCATGGAGCGCCGCCGCTTTGGTTTCCACGTCTTCGCTGACCACGATGGCGGCCTCGTACCGGAGCGAGGCGCGGTAGGTGCTTTCCAGCCGCTCCAGTTCGACCAGCCGGCTAAACCCGCGCGCTCGCTCATCCAGCCCCGCCAACTGATGTTTCTCCATCACGCCGTCCGCCATGGACCGCCCCGCTCGCGCCCGAGGCGCCTTAGCTCAAGGACGCTCGGAACACGGCCAGGAGGTCGCTGAGGGCGATGGTCTTGTTCTGGAGCACTGCCCGCTCCGCTTTCAACTCCTTGAAGATGGCCGTCTTGCCGGTTCCGCCTTTCAGGTACGCCGCTCCCAACGACAGCACACGGTCGCACTCCTTTTCCACCTTCCCTTTCACCACCCGGTTGACCGACAGGATCTCCAACATCCGGCCCTTGGTGTCCGAGAGATGCGCCTGCAGGTCTTTCTCCGGGAAGGCCTGCCGCGCAGCTTCGTCATGACAGCGATCGAGATACTGGGCCAGGAAGACATAGAGGCGGACCAGCGTCTCGGTGATCTCGATATGTCTCGGCGCTGAAGATTGAGCGGACACGTTGCGCCTAGCCTCCCTTGACGAGTTGTCTGACGGCGGCGCACACGCGCTCCCGATCAGGAATGGCGGCATCCTCGAGCGGACGCGTGTACGGCATCGGAACCTCCGCCCCCGTCACCCGCACAACGGGAGCATCCACATAATCGAACGCCTGCGCGTAAACCAGCTCGGCGATCTGTGCGCCAAGCCCGGCGAAGCGCCAGCCCTCCTCCACGATCACGAGCCGGCCGGTCTTCCGGACGGATGACACGATGGCCTGCACGTCCAGCGGCTTGAGGGTTCGGGGGTCCACGACTTCGGCCTGGATGCCTTCCCGGGCCAGATCCTCCGCCGCCTCCAGCGCCAGCAACAGCATCTTGGAATAGGCCACGATCGTGACATCGTCGCCCCGACGCTTGACCTCCGCCTGACCGATCGGGATCGTGTATTCCCCCTCCGCGACTTCGCCTTTCGTGGAGTACAGCAGTTGCGCCTCGATGAAGATGATCGGGTTCGAATCGCGGACGGCGCTTTTCAAGAGCCCCTTGGCATCGTGCGGGGTCGCCGGCGCGATGACTTTCAAACCCGGAACGTGGCAAAACCACGCCTCCAAGCTCTGCGAATGCTGCGCCCCCAATTGATGCGCGGCGCTTCCCGGCCCGCGGATGACGATGGGAACCGCCACCTGTCCGCCCGACATGTACCGGATTTTCGCCGCGTTGTTGACGATCTGATCCAGCGCCAGGATGCCGAAGTTGAACGTCATCAGCTCGACAATCGGATGCACCCCGGCCATGGCCGCGCCGATAGCCAGCCCGGTGAATCCCGCTTCCGTGATTGGGGTGTCCAGAACCCGCTCCGAGCCGAACTCTTCCACGAACCCCTTGCTGACCTTGAAAGCCCCCTGGTAATACCCCACTTCCTCGCCGATCAGGAAGATGCGGTCGTCCCGCCGCATCTCCTCGCGCATGGCCTGGTTCAACGCTTCGCGGTATGAGATCAGCATGGCGGGTTACTCGGCATAGACGTCTTCCTCGAGAGCCGTTCGCGCCGGGAACGGACTCTCATCGGCGAACTTCACCGCGGCAGCCACAATCTCCCCCACCTCCCGCTCCAGGCGTTTGAAATCAGGTTCCGACCCCGACCCGCGGTCCATCATGGTCCGGCGGAGCAGCAGCAACGGGTCACGTTCTCGTTCTTGTTCCACTTCTTCTTTGGTCCTGTAGTGCCCGTGGGACGGGTCGGCCATCGAATGACCCATGAACCGGTACGTCAACGCCTCGACGAAGTAGGGCTGCGGCGCGGACCGCACCTTGTTGACGACCGTCTTCATCAGCGTGCGCACCGCCAGGACGTCCATCCCGTCCACCGTTTCGGCCGCAATGCCGTACGACCGGGCCGTCTCCGCCACATTGGAATAGAGCGCGACCGCCCGGTGGACCGGCGTCCCCATGCCGTAGCGGTTGTTTTCACAGATGAAGATCACCGGCAGTTTCCACAGAGCGGCGAGATTGAAGGCCTCGTGTGCCTGCCCCGTTGGCACCGCTCCTTCTCCGAAGAAGCACAGAACCACCTGGTCGCGCTTCTGGTACTTGACGGCAAAGGCCAGCCCTGTGGCCAGCGGAAGGTGCCCTCCCACGATCGCATAGCCGCCCATGAAGTTCCGACGGGCGTCCACCAGATGCATGGAGCCTCCCTTCCCCTTGCACAGACCGGTGGCTTTGCCGAACAGCTCGGCCATCACCAGGGCCGGCTCCGAGCCCTTGGCAAGACAATGACCGTGGTCTCGGTAGGCAGAGATCACATAGTCATCCTCCCTCACGGCCGCGATGGCGCCCACGGCGATCGCTTCTTCCCCGATGTAGAGGTGCAGGAACCCGCCGATCTTGGCCAAGGCGTACATCTCCGCCGATTTTTCCTCAAACCGGCGGATCAGCAGCATCTGGCGGTAGAGGGACAGGAGGTCGTCGCGGTCCATCAGGACTCATTATGCAGAATGCGGGCAGCGGACACAAGAAACGGGATCGAATTAGAGCAGAATCTTGACGTCACTCCCCTCGACCTTCACCTGGTAGGACTTGACGCAGGCCGACGGGTTGTTGACCGATTTCCCGGTCTTCACGTCGTACTGCCAGCCATGCCATGGGCAGGTAACGGTGTCGCCCTCGAGTTCGCCTTCGCCGAGCGGCCCGCCGCGATGCACGCAGGTATTGTCGATCGCATAATAGGTTCCGTCCACGTTGAACACCGCGACGGACTGGCCCTTGACCTCGGCGACCACCCCACTCCCCGGGGCGACATCCGCCGCGCCGGTGACTCTCACAAACTCAGCCATGCTCCCTCCCCTGCTCGGTAAGGTTAAGGCTCAGGTTAAGGTTGAGCACGGACTCGATCGATGGCTAGCTCGTTACCCTCAACCTTAGCCTCAACCTCAACCTTTGTTCTTCAGCTTCCCAGCGGCCGTTTGATCTTCTTCACCAGGCTGTCAAGCGACGCGCTCGGCTGGCCTCCCGTCCCTGCATTCATCCCGCCGATCTCATCCGCAAGCTTGGCCGCAATCTCCCTGAACGCCGCCGCCTGAGGCGACGCGGGATTGGCCACGACGATCGGCATCCCCGAGTCCCCGCCGGCGCGGATGGCGGGATCGATCGGAATTCGCCCGAGAAACGGAATGTCCAACTTCTCGGCCGCCCGCTCGCCTCCCCCATGAGAAAAAATTTCAGTCCGCTCGCCGCAATGGCCGCAGACGAAGAAGCTCATGTTCTCGATGATGCCCAGCAACGGGACATTGACCTTCTGGAACATCATCATCCCCTTCCGCACGTCGTGCAGCGCCACCTCCTGAGGCGTCGTCACCGTCACCGCGCCACAGATGGGCACCAGCTGAGTGAGGGTCAACTGGGCATCCCCGGTCCCCGGTGGAAGATCAATGAGCAGATACTCCAGCTCCCCCCAGACAACATCCCGCAGGAACTGCTGGATGGCGGTGTGAATCATGGGGCCCCGCCAGACCACGGCCGTTTCCTCCGGCACGAAGAATCCCATCGAAATCAGCTTGACCCCGTGGCTCTCGGCCGGCTTGATCTTGCCGTCCTGTTGCTCAGGCGGTTTCGGGACCCCCATCATCATCGGGATGTTCGGCCCGTACACGTCCGCATCCAACAGGCCGACTGTCGCTCCCGAGAGACGGAGCGCCACCGCAAGATTGACCGCCACGGTGGTTTTGCCCACTCCTCCCTTGCCGCTGCTGATGGCGATGACATGCTTGACGTTCGGGATCAGGTCTTCCTTCCCCTGATTCCGACCCTGAGTCATCCCCCCGCTGTTCACTTCTCCCATACCACCGTCCTCCTCACCGCTCCAAGCTCAGACGCAAGCCGCACTCTCCCTTCCCTGCCCTGCGCACCGCTGTCAACGTGGCGACTGACCGATGTCCGTCGGGCGGTCAGCTAAGCTGGGTGGCAAACTTCTTGCGCGCGCGGCCTATAAGGGGCGACGGACGAGATTCGCGATTGGACGCGATGACCGGATCCAGAATCTCTCCGCACGTGATGCAGCGCCAGCCTTTGAAGGACAAGGCCCCCGTGTCGTCCCTCATGTCTTCAAAGACATCCCGCACCATGACACCCTTGCAACGTGGGCACTCCATTGTGCATCTCCTTCTGAACGGAGCAAGGCTTGCTTGGTCATGATACGCCACCCGCCGGTGAGGAGACAAGGGGGGAAAGCAAAGGCCGGGAGCCGAATGGCGGGAAGGTCAGCCGCGATACCGCTGCAGATTATAGGCCAACCCGAGCTTCGACAGGGAGAAGATCAGCCACTTGGACGGATCAAAGTTATACCACTTCGGTCCATTGCGATAGTCCCGAAGGAACATGTGGTGATAGTTATGGTAGCCCTCCCCGAAGGTCACGAGGGACACCCACCAACTGTCCCGACTGCTGTCACCGTTTCCGTGCGGCTGAGCACCCCAGAGATGACAGATGGAGTTGATGCAAAACGTGGAGTTGAGCACGAAGAACACACGGCACACTCCGGCCAGCAAAAAGCAACTGAGGCCTCCCATCCAGCCTCCGTGGAGCAACCCTACCCCGAACGGCAGCGCCAGGCCCGACAGCACGATCGGGATATAGTACCGGTGCTGCCACATGATCAACGGGTCTTTCCGTAACGTGATTTCGTATTTCTCCTCCCGGTAGGGAGAGACTTCAAAGATCCAGCCGCAGTGGCTATGCCAAAATCCCTTCATCGCGTTGTACGGGTCGTCCTCCTCATCACACCGGGCATGATGCCGGATGTGATCCCCGCACCACCGCAGCGCCGAGTTTTCCAGCGCCCACCCGCCGGCCACCAGGAAGCAGGCCCTGACCCAAGCCGGGCATTCGAAGCTTCGATGCGAGAGCAAGCGGTGATAACCGACCGTGATCCCGAGTCCGCTGACCATATACAGCACACCGAACATGATCCAATCGAGCGACGTGAAGCCGACCGTGAAGCCAAACATCGGCACGCCGACGACCGTGATCAGCGTGAAGATCACGAACAGTACGATGACGGGGTAATCAAGCTTCCTGGAAGGTTTCTCCACCTTCGCTCCTCCTGGATCGGGCAGTCTTATGCTTGTGCTCGAGCTTCGCATGTAGGTAATCGGCCCATGCTAACGAACTGTCGGGCTGATTTTCAAGAAAAATCGTCTGAGGTGTATACTATGTGTTTATAACTCTTTTACGTCGTGCATGGTATGAAGAGAGTATGAAGCTGACCGACTCGGTACTCGAACCAGCTATTCATCGCATCGGCCGGGAGCTCGCGGAACGATCAGCCGGGAGTTCTCCGACGGTGTTCGACCCCCGTTGGTGGTCAGGAAACCTGCTCGAGTGGTGCATGAAGGATGAGACCTTCAAGGTTCAATTATTCCGCTTTATCGATGTCCTGCCCTCCCTCCGCGATGACGCCCACGTCGCCCGATTGCTGGAGCAATACTTTGGGGAGACGGAGACGCTGGCGCCCTCCCTTCAGTGGGGGTTGCGCGCGATATCCGCCACGCGCCTCGGGGCTCGCTTGAGCGCAAAGTCGCTCCGGCATCAACTCCACCAGATGGCGCGCACGTTCATCGCCGACGCCTCGATCGAGAGCGCCGTGCCGGTCCTGGCGCGCCTCTGGACGGAGGGGCGCGGGTTTTCGGTCGACCTGTTGGGGGAAGCGACGGTCAGCGAGCAGGAGGCCGACCGGTACCGGGACCGCTGTCTCGAAGCGCTGCGGCTTCTGGCGAAAGCGACCACCGCCTGGCCCTCCCGTCCGGTGCTGGAACGGGACCGTTTCGGGGCGCTCCCCAGAGTCAACCTGTCGGTCAAGTTGTCGGCGCTCTATTCCCAACTGGACCCCATCGATCCCGAAGGCTGTTTCCGCGCCGTGGCGGCACGCCTGCGCCCCATGCTGGACCTGGCCGCGACCTTACCGGCCACGATCATGTTCGACATGGAACAGGCTGAGCTGAAGGATTTGACGCTGATGATCTTCATGCGCCTCCTGTCCGAGGACGCCTACCGCCGGTATCCCCACGGCGGCATCGCGATGCAAGCCTACCTGACGGAGTCGGCCGCCGACCTCGACAGCCTGGTCCGATGGGTGCGGCAACGCGGCGCTCCGGTCACGGTCCGGCTGGTCAAGGGAGCCTATTGGGACTCCGACACGATCCGATATCAACAGCGGGGCTGGCCGGTCCCGGTCTTCAAAACCAAAGCGGGGACGGATCACAACTACGAACTCCTCAGCCGGACGCTGGTCGAGCACGCCGGCCTCATCCGACCCGTGTTCGGGACGCACAACCTGCGCAGCCTGGCGCATGCCCAGGCGGCGGCGGAAGCGGCGGGGCTGCCGCCGGATGCCGCCGAATACCAGATGATCTTCGGGATGGCCGAACCGCTTCAGGCGGCCGTCGCCCAGGCCGGAGCACGTGTCAGGATTTACACCCCGGTGGGAGAGCTCCTCCCGGGGATGGCCTACCTGGTGCGCCGCCTGCTGGAAAACACCTCGAACGAATCCTTCCTGCGCAAGGAATACGCCGAGTCGCAGCCTCTCGATCTCCTCCTGGCTCCCCCGCACGTTCCGACTCCTCCCTCCTCCAGCCGCCTTATTCAAGCACCATCGGAACCGGATGTCACCGATCGGTTCATCAATGAACCTCATACGGATTTTTCGAAAGCGCCGGCCCGAGCGGCCATGGCCCAGGCGATCACCTCGGTCAGGGCCCAGTTAGGCCGTCGGCTTCCGTACCCGGTGGCGCCCGGCCTGTCACCGTCCGGGGCGGATCTCGTTTCACGGAATCCCAGTTCGCCGGGAGAGGTGGTCGGCCGAGTGCCCGGCTTCGCTCCCGACGAGATCCCCGTGGCGGCCCGGCACGCCCTCTCACGGCTGCCCGTCTGGACGACGATGTCGCCGGTACGGCGGGCCGACATCATGAGTAAAGCGGCCGCCGCGATGAGGCAACGGCGCGTTGAGCTGTCCGCGTGGGAAATTTTTGAAACGGGCAAAACGTGGCATGAGGCCGACGCGGATGTTGCGGAGGCGATCGACTTTCTTGAATTCTACGCCCGCGAGATGCGCCGCACCGGGGCGCCGCGCCAGCTGGGACGCGAGCCCGGCGAGCTGAACCAGTTGACGTTCTCTCCGCGGGGCCTGGTGGCCGTCATCTCACCCTGGAATTTCCCCCTGGCGATCCCGACCGGCATGGTGTCCGCGGCGTTGGTGACCGGGAACGCGGTGCTCTTCAAGCCTTCGGAACGCGCGCCGGTCATGGGACACCTCCTGGCCGACCTGCTGGCCGAGGCGGGAGTGCCCGAAGGGGTCCTGCAGTTCACGCCCGGCGGTCCGGACGTCGGCCAGGCGCTGGTCGCCCATCCGGAGGTGGAGGTCATCGCCTTCACCGGATCGAGGGATGTCGGGTTGCGTCTTCTGGCCCAGGCCGCGCGCGTGGACCCGGGCCGGCGGTCGGTCAAGCGCGTCATCGCGGAGATGGGCGGGAAGAATGCCATCATCGTCGATGACACGGCGGACCTCGACGAGGCGGTGGTGGGCGTCGTGACCTCCTTCACCGGGTACCAGGGACAGAAGTGCTCAGCCTGCTCGCGGGCGATCGTTCATGACTCGATCTACGACGTGTTCCTGCAGCGGCTCGCCGACGCGGTCATGAGCCTCCGGATCGGGCCGGCCGAGGATCCGAGCCATCGCATGGGTCCCCTGATCGACGAGCGGGCCCGCGCCAAAGTGCGCGACTACATCGGGATCGGCAAACGCGAAGGCCGGCTGGTGCTGGAGAGGCAGGTGGCAGGGGACGGGTTCTTCGTCGGGCCGGCGATCTTCGCCGACATCCAGCCGTCTCACCGGCTGGCGCAAGAGGAGATTTTCGGACCGGTGCTGGCGGTGATGCGGGCGCGAGACTTCACCGAGGCGATCCGTTTCGCGAACGCCACGCCCTATGCGCTGACCGGCGGCGTGTATTCACGGAGTCCCGCGAATATCCAGACAGCCCGCGAGACCTTCGACGTGGGCAACCTCTACATCAACCGGCCCATCACCGGCGCGCTGGTGGGCCGCCAGCCCTTTGGAGGACACCGCCTGTCCGGTGTCGGGACCAAGGCCGGCGGCGAAGGCTACCTGGCCCAATTCATGGTGGCGCGCGTCGTGAGCGAGAACACGCTGCGCCGGGGGTTCGCACCGTTGGAGTGAGGCCGTATCCGTCTTGACCTCCGCTTCCTCGAGTTCCTCCGTGATCTCGGTGACCAGACCCCGGTCCGACACAAACGGGGGGATCTCCTGCCTCTCGACATATTTGACCAGCCCCACGCCCTTGGCGAACCACGCCGTCATGGTATCGGTCCCGACCGCGGTGCGCTGAGCGCCGGACAGATGGATCTGCATCGTCATCCGAGCCTCGATCCGGAGGGCGTCCGGGTAGGAACCGGAGGGGACTGACACGGTCTCTTTGCCGACCACGGTGACCGACGCTTGCACGTCCGCCTGCTCGTTCTTGTCATCGCCATCGAGATCACTGCCGAAATTGAGCCCCTTGCGGTCGAATTGCTGAAAAGAGGACGGGAACTCGAGCGGGAATCGAACGATCTGATAAGGAGTCAACTGCTTTTCGAGCGCGGTGCCCGGCTCGGACCCGTAGTACACGATCCCGGCTGCATCACGCCGATAAAAGCTGTCTGAAGGACCGTGGTTCCCCGGATTGGTGTCGTGAAACACCTTCACGCTGACGCCCTTGATCGTCTCGGCTCCCTTCACGGTGGACACATTGACGAACCCGTTGCCGACCTTCTGGAGGGGGACATCGACCACCTGGCCCCGGTACCGCCATCGGCTGCCCATGGCATCCGGGAAATAGTCGTCCGCGTTGGCGACCGTCTCGGCTCTCGGCGCGGCAGACCCCAGGTCATGCAGGCCCGGCCCCAGGGTCAGACTCAACCCCACGAAGCACGCCAGTCCGACATTGACCCGAACCCTCTGCATCGTGGTTCCCCTCCCGCGCTCCTTTCCTGCACCAGGTGATCGTCACCGTAACATAACTCCTGAAGAGCGGCAAGGCCCGAATCGGAGCCGACGAGCTTGCCTTTGCGCGGCGCGTTCCCCGATAATACCGGCTCGCGAGGCGGGCATGCCGACATCGTCGCCGGCCGGGATCTCCCCTGCATCCTCGCCGGTTCCCCAATCCACGGTCCTCGTCACCGGCGGCTCCCGCGGGATCGGCCGCGCCATCTGTCTGGAGTTTGCGCAGGCCGGTTGGCGGGTCGGTGTGCACTACCGGGAACGCCGGGAGGACGCCGACCGAACCGCCGCCTGGATCAAGGATCGCGGCGGCGAGGGGTTCACGTTTTGCGCCGACATCCGGGACGCCCGGCAAGTGGACGCCATGGTTCGAGCCCTCGCGGCCCGGTGGGGGAGGCTGGACGTGATGGTCTGTAACGCAGGGCAGGCCTCCAGCGCGCTCCTGCTTCGCATGCGCTCGGACGAATGGGCGGCCATCATCGACACCAACCTGACGGGGACGTTTCATTGCCTCAAGGCAGCGGGCAGGCTCATGCTGTCCCAGAGGGATGGCGCGGTGATCGTGGTGAGCTCGTTCGCGGGCGTGCAGGGACGGAGCGGGCAGTCTGCCTATGCCGCTTCCAAAGCGGGCTTGTTGGGATTGGTGAAAACCGCGGCCCGGGAATGGGGGCACCGCAATGTGAGGGTGAACGCGGTGTTCCCGGGCTGGCACAACACCGACCTGTCAGAGGCGGCCATGCCGGACAAGGCCCGCTTGCACGACCATGCGCTCGGACGCTCCCCTGAGCTGGAGCAAATCGCCCGGTCCGTCCATCATCTGGCTCTCTTGAAGGACGCGTCGGGGCAGGTCTGGAACCTGGACAGCCGCATTCTTTAGAGAACAGTTGAGAGCGAGTAGCGAGTAGCCAGCATCTCGGGATCGCTCGCTCTCGCTACTCAAGGTGATACTCGCGTTTGGCCGCTCGCTATTCGCTA
>JBOHOM010000160.1:0-5642 GCA_050731075.1 Nitrospiraceae bacterium | reverse complement strand
CAACCGGAGAGCACAAGACCGAGTGCCATCAGCCCGACCACACGGCGGGGACACGTCATCGGGGCTCGGGCCGGCCGTCGCTCAGTCACCGAAGGGCCAGAACTGGAATTTGAGCCGATCGGTCCGCTTGCCGAACACGATCTCATCCACCACGCCATCCTTGTTGAACATTACGTAGAGGTCGTCGCCCTTGACGTTCGTCCGCGAGAAAAACAGGATCATCCCGGATTTGACGTCGTAGCGGTAATACTGGAAGATCTCATGCCCGTTGGCCTCGATGATCCGCTCGGGCGCACCCAAGAGGGCTGCGACCTGGGCCCGCGTCGTGACCCCTTTTTTCAAAGCCGCCACGTCCTCGTCCTTGAACGCATCCCCCATATTCCCGCGGTGGAACCCGCAGCCCCCGAGGAGACTCAGCGACAGGATCAGGGTCGCTGTCATCCAGATCGCCTTGTGTGCTTTCATGACCGCCTGCCTTTATGGTAAGCGTCCCGCGAGCTATCACGGAGGCGGGGGGATCTCACCGCTACACTAAAGTTTATACTATCTTTAGGGGAAGCACGAAGTCCTCTTCAAGTACCCGATAACTGGAAGGAAACAGACCGACCTGCCGATAGGCCGCCTGGGCCCCACTATTGGCGGCCTCGACATAGAGGCGGAGGCCGCACACATCGTGTCGGCTCCGGGCTTGCTGCCGGACGTACTCGTGCATCCGGCGGTACACGCCGCGGCGGCGCCAGTCCGGATGCACGTACACGCTCTGGATCCACCAGAAGGTCGCGTCCCGCCAGTCACTCCACTCGTAGGTGACCAGGAGTTGGCCGATCACCCCGGGCGAAGACTCCTGCGGGAGTTCGGCGACGACGTAGAAGCCTCGCGTCGGGGAGTCGAACACCCGCCGCGTTCCACGGCGCAGCCGATCGATGTCCAGCCCTCTGCCCTCCGTCTCCAGGGCCATCGCCTCGCTGAAGGCCACGAGCACGTCCACGTCTGCTATGCGGCCCGGCCGGACGATGAGCCGATCAAGCGCCGAGGTTGGCATCGTCGCGCTCCTAGGGCGGCCCGGCCTCCGCGGGGTCCGGGCCGGGCAACTTCGCCAGCCACCCGGGCCGAGGGCGGTAGAGGCCGGCCGAGAACTCCATCTTCATCGCCTCTTCTGCCGGAAGATTCACAGAGAATACCTTCGTCTGGGGCACAAACGCGAGATACCCGGTGAAGGGGTGAATCGCGGTCGGCACGAACACCATCACCAGCGGTCCCACAGGGACCACCTGCAGCGAGGCGGGGGCCGCCCCCATGACGAAACCGAGCGCCCAGAGCCCCTCGCGGGGGAATGGAAAGACCACCACCTTGCTCCGGCCGAACCGGGCCTTGAAGTTAAACAGGTCCGTCATTCCCTTCAGGATGCCGTAGATGGTGCGCACCACGGGGATGCGTCGCATCAGTTCCTCCGTCCAGCGGAGCATCCGTTGGCCCAGAAACCGGGTCGCGACGACACCGGTCAGTAGGATGAGGCCGAGCAGGGACGCCTCCGCCAGCCCCGGGATACCAGGCTTGAGGACGGGACCGAGGAGATCCGCGATCAAGCCATCCACGGTGCTCAACAGCGCGAGCATGATCAGGAACGTTCCCCAGGCAGGGACCAGGACCAAGAGCCCCGTGAGACAGTATCGCCTGACCCGAACTGCGAAACCCATCGAGCGAATCCTTCTATGGGAACAGGTTGCTAGTCTACCAGATTCCGGCGCGTCCATCACGACCTGAGGCCCACCTGGTCCACCCCCTCACTCCTCCCTTGATCTTGCACGGAGATTCATCTACCCTGGAGCCTGCTCAGCTCGTCTCGGTGCGCTGCGGTGAGAGGCTTCGTCGGGCCCAGGGAGGTGTCATGGCAGAAACGAAGGACTTTTCAGGGAAAGTGAACATCGATCAAGAGTTGTTGGCCATCCTGTGCTGCCCTGAAACGAAGCAGGATGTCGCCCTCGCCGACGGCGCGCTCATCGCCCGGTTGAACGACCGGATCGCGAAAAGGGAGCTCAAGAACAAAGCGGGCCAGCCCGTGAGCGAGAAACTCGACGGCGGCCTGATCCGGGCTGATAAGAAAATCCTCTATCCGATCAGGGAGGACATCCCGGTGATGCTGATCGAGGAGGGGATTCCGATCGAGGGTCTCGCCTGATTTCATCCACTCAGCCTCTCGTGCTTCCGCCTCCCTCCCGTGCCGCACCCGGACTCTGGAGCCACGAGCCGCATGTCAGCCATGCTTCTCCGCCTCGTACTCTTGCCGGCCCGGAACATCACTGTCACAACGGAGGCTCACCCGTGACGTGGTCTCCGAGCCGGCCGAACGGGGCATGGCCTGCCCGCCCGAAGGCCCCTTGCAGACAGCCCGCTCGGTCGGTGCGGGATCGGCCGGAGGGCCGATCACGGGATGAAGAGGCGAACCTCGGATTGGTCCTTGTCGGTCTTGGAGCCAGTGGAAGTTCCGCACTGCGCGCAGAGGTATTCGTAGAGGTCGCCGGTTGGGAGGACGAGCAGCAGACGCTCCCGGGTGGGCGTGGCTTGACGGCACGTCGGACAGTAGAGCAACGAGGCCCGAAACGACCCGTATTGGTCGCGGGGCGGCTGGCCCCTCTCCTCCCTGGGCGAAGGGCCGCCCGGCCGAACCGCGCGCCGGGAACGAGGCGCAGCGGGCCACGCGCTGAAACCAGGGCCTTGGGGACGGGGCGGACGCACGAGGCAATTCTATCGAAAAGCGTTTCCCGCGGTCAAGCCGGCTTGCCGTGGAAGGGCTTGAAGATGCGGTCGCCGGACCGGAGGAAGGAGCGGCATCAGCAGAGCGCCCGGCGGCCAGGACGAGCAACAACATCAGGAAGTTGGCAAGAAAGTTCTTGCCCGATCACCCGGTCTTGTCCTATAGAGAAGAAGACACAGGCTGTCATCCACAGAGGCTGACCGATGGCGCGGCCGCTTCGATGTCCACAGTGCGGAATGGAAGTTGTGCTCCGAGCGCGTTGTCTCACGTTGATCGAGCGCCTCGCCGGCCTGCTCCTCATGTCCCCCTTTCGTTGTCAGCTCTGCAGCCACCGATTTCTGAGCTTCCGATGGGGCCGACGCTATCCCACCCACCCCGTGGATCGGAGGGAGCATACGCGCATCCCGGTGCGCTTCGCGCTGGCCTTTTCAGGAGGACGAATCAGTGGAGATGGAACCGTGCTCAACATCTCCGCGGGGGGCTGCCTGATCCAGAGCGATGCGCCGGTCCGCACGGACGAGATCTATTACCTGAAGCTCTTTGTTTCCGAGCAGCAGCTCCCGATCGAGGAAGCCGCGATCGTTCGGTCGGTCACGTCCAAGGGCATAGGGTTCAACTTTCTTCGGTCGGCCCGTGAAAACAGGCGCCTCTTGGAGTTCCTCCGTGAGCGGGCTGGAGCGATAGAACGGTTTCAGGAGGTATAGCCCGGTGACCTTGGGAGCCCGCCCGCCGGTTGAAGGATCATGGCCGCGCGCAGCATGGCGCGGCCCTCTCGTCGCGGGCCCCCCAAGGCGGGGTGGGAGGTTGCCATGCCGTCGAAGAAGAAGATGAGAGGACAGCCCCGCCGCCAGGCTTCAACGCGAAGACTGCGGCGCTCGGTCGCGTCGCGCCCGGAGGGCGTCGCCACCAGCCGGCTGAACGAGCTGGCCGAAGCGCTGGACATCATGCTCCCGGAACTGACGGCCCGCATCGCGGCGCTGGAACATCTGCTGGTCGAGAAACGGTTTTGCTCGCACGAAGATCTCGTCCGCTCGCGTGAGTTCGTGGACCTGTCGAGGAGCCGATCCTGATCAGGACATCGTCCGGGCTAGCCCGTCTTCGTCTTCCCTCTTAACAGCCACCAGACGGACCGAACGAGTTGTACCGCCACGTACACCGAGAGGCCGACCAACAACCCATGGACGCCCGCGTCGCTCCACGGCCACTTCTCCGGAGCGTGCAGGACCACGCCGAGCACGATGTGCCCTCCGAGCCCGAGGCAGACGGCGAACACAATCCATTCACGGACCAACTTGGTCTTCCGTGATATCTCCATCCCGGTCACCTGAAACGGATTCATCGGATTGGAATCGTCGGGAGGTCCGGCCTTCCGCAACGGAGGGGGCGAGGATAGCGCAAGCGTCCGCCCGTGAGGTCAGACGGAACTTTTTGAGGACTCGATCTCGGTGGCGGTAATAAGGCTGGAGAGGTAGTCCGACACGAAGGTCAGCGCCTCTTCCCGACCGTCAGCCCGCCGGCCCTTCTCGCGGCGCTGCACCGAGAGCTCATGATCCAGATCCGACTTCACATCGCTCAGCACGCGCTGAAGTGACGTGGGTGTCAGGTTGGTATCCATATCCTCCAGTTCCTGGCACCGATCGAGAACCCAGTTGAGCCCCTCGATTTTCCCCGCGTAGTGCTCCTGGTCGGCCGTGTCGAGTCTGGCCATCGTGGTGGCGAAAGTCTGCGCTTCGTAGACCAGATTGTAGAAGCTCGTGACGGCCCGCTGCAACGTTGAATTCATCCATCTCCTCGAGCAAACACAAACGCTAGCCCATTATACATGAGTACGAGCCCGTCACAAGCTGTTTTTTCTATGTTTCAGGTGAAGAGTAGGTCGTGGAATTCGGACATAAATCCGTAATAGAGCGGAGCAAAGTCCCTCAGGCTCTGCGGACCGGTCTCCTTGAGGCGTTTAAAGAAGAGGACCTGGTGGCGGGGATCGAGCTGCTCGAGTAGTTGACCCAGTCGGGCCATCGAGTAACTGCCGGCCGGCACGCTGAGCAGATAGTGCACCAGCCGCTCGACGAACTGTTCGGCCACGTACTCGCTGGAGATCAGTCCCGCCGGCACCTTGCCCGTGGCCAAGAATTCGTGAAAGGGCACCGCTTGGGCGGCAAACGGAACCGGCCCGGTGGGCGGTGTGCTCATCAATTCCTCCGAACGGGAGCCGTGGGCGGCCATGCCGGGCCTCACTTTACCCAAGGCCCGGTCGGGCCGTCAAGTTCACCAGAGCGGACCTCTTCGCCGAAAACACACGGGTTGGTGGAGCAGGAACGGCGGTCCGGTCACGTCCAGTGACGCCCATGGAGCAACTCAAACGCCATGTCGCTCTCAAGGCGGCGAGGCTTGTTGTAGACCGGGAGGGGGACCCTGCGCTTCCTTGACAGAGAGTGGAGCGGCCAGTAGAATCGGTTTCGTTCTTGCCGGGAGCGGGAATAGCTCAGTGGTAGAGCATCGCCTTGCCAAGGCGAGGGTCGCGGGTTCAAATCCCGTTTCCCGCTCCATACCAAACTTCGTTTGAACCGCGGCGTTCGATCAAATCGCCGCGGATAGTTACCTTGCCCCCAGTAGGCTCAGAATCTTTGGCGCGACAGAAGCACTCGGATCATTCGCCAACAGGCAGTGGCGCGCCAGTTGTACCCGCAGGCAATCAGGTTGTGTGCCGAAACAAGGTGTCGCTTCGCGACAAGGATCATCTCCGCCCATACCACACTTCGATCAACTGCGGGCGGATAGCTACTTTGCTACCAGTGTTCCTCCCCATGTATCCCGGCGTATCGTTCCCTTGTCCCCTCCGGATTCCTCACCGCGTAGGAATTGTCCGCTCGCCTCACAATCGCTTGAC
>JBOHOM010000159.1:0-8243 GCA_050731075.1 Nitrospiraceae bacterium | reverse complement strand
GTTCGGGACGGTTCTGAAACGGACGGAACGGATCGTGGGGAGGGCGCTCTTTAAACAACGGCTGGATGCCTACGAAACGCTGAGTGAGTTCAGTAAGGCGATGGTGACCATCCTGGATCTTCGCGCGTTGACGCAGGAGATCGTCACCACGCTGGTCAGTGTCCTGGGGGCGAAGACGGCCGCCCTCTATCTCCTGGATCAGGAAAAAGGGGCCTATGTGCTGTCTTCCTCACACGGGATCGAACCCAACGACGCGGCCAGCCACTCGCTGAAGGCAGGGAGCAGTCTCCCACATTACTTGTTATGCGCCCAGTCCATCCTGATCCGCGAGGAGCTGGAGGAGGTCGGTGATCAGGGAACGCCGCGCCCGTTGCTGCACCAGCTGAAGACGCTCGACGCCGAGGTCTGTATTCCACTCATCAACAAGGAGCGCCTCATCGGGTTTTGCAACCTGGGGCCTCGAGCTCACCGCCAGATGTATTCCGACGAGGACCTCGGGCTGCTGACCACGATGGGACACAACGCGGCGATTGCGTTGGATAACGCCACGCTCTACCAGGATCTCAAGCGTTCTCAGGTCCTGATGCGGCGAACCGACCGCTTGCGTTCGCTGGAAACCATCGCCGGCGGGTTTGCGCACGAAATCCGGAACCCGTTGACCTCGATCAAGACCTTTGTCCAGCTCGCGCCGGAAAGAACCAACGACCCTGAATTCATGGGGCACTTCAGCAAAACGGTCTGTGAGGACGTGGACCGAATCGAACGGCTCATTCAAGAGATCCTGGACTATGCCCGGTACATGGAGCCCAAGTTCCTGGAGGAGGATTTCAATGAAATTGTA
Organism: Nitrospiraceae bacterium; assembly: GCA_050731075.1. GTDB lineage: Bacteria > Nitrospirota > Nitrospiria > Nitrospirales > Nitrospiraceae > 40CM-3-62-11. Next base: position 7,402 of record JBOHOM010000159.1, on the reverse strand, counting down.
GCGTCTTGTCTTTACTTTATCGAAGTGAAGGCGGATAGTAAGTCGATCAAGATCGAAAAGGACCTCACCAGCGACCTGCCGCGCGTCATGGTAGATCGCCAGCAAATCAAACAGGTGCTTCTGAACCTGTTCCTGAACGCCTTGGAGGCCATGCCTGACAGCGGCGGCCGGCTGACAGTGAAGACCCACCGGCTGACCAAAGCAGCCGACTCATGGGTTCAGGTCGAAGTGGGCGACACCGGCCATGGGATCCCCGCCGACGACCTGGACCACATCTTCGACCCCTTCTACACGACGAAGCATGAGAGCGCGGAGCGGGAGGGCACGGGGCTCGGGCTCACGATCGTGCATCAAATCGTCCAGGAGCACCACGGCTTTATCGAGGTCCACAGCACCGTCGGCAGTGGAACCACCTTTTACGTGAACCTGCCGGTCACTCCACTGCGGCGCGAGCCATCATCCAGGCAAGAGGAGTATGAAAAAACGAGTCCTATTGGTCGATGACGAAGAGGGAATTCGGACTTCCCTCAAAATGATTCTCGAGCCGACGTACGAGGTCATCTGCGCCGCGGATGCCCACGAGGGGCTCGATCTGTTCAGGCGGGAGCCGCCGAACCTGATTCTCCTGGATGTGATCCTGCCCGACTCCGACGGGCTCACCCTCCTCCAAACGATTCGGTCGGAGGATCGCGATATCCCGGTGATCATGCTCACCGCCATGAAGACGGTCAAAACCGCCGTGGACGCGATGAAAATGGGCGCGGCCGATTATGTGACGAAACCGTTCGACCTCGAAGAGCTCCGCCTCATCGTCGCCAAAGCCCTGGCGGCGGAGGACCTCGAACGCGAAGTGCGGCGCCTGCGCGCTCAGGTCGTCAACCGTTACGCGTTCCACAATCTGATCGGCAAGAGCCCCTCCATGCAGGAGATCTACTCCAAGATCGAACAGATCGCCGACGCCCGAACGACCGTGCTCATCACCGGTGAGAGCGGGACCGGCAAGGAGCTGGTCGCGCGCGCGCTCCATTACAACAGCTCGCGCCGGGACCGTCCCTTCATCGCGCTCAACTGCGCGGCGATCCCGGAGACGTTGATCGAGAGCGAACTGTTCGGGCACGAGAAAGGGTCCTTCACGGACGCCTTGGCGCGGCGGGCGGGGCAATTCGAGCTCGCCCACGGTGGGACCCTCTTTCTCGACGAGATCGGCGATCTCAGCCTCTCCACGCAGGCGAAACTGCTTCGGGTGTTACAGGAGCGCGAATTTACGAGGATCGGAGGGAGCCACCCGATCAGGGTCGATGTCAGATTCATCGCCGCGACGAACAAGATCCTGGTGGATCTGCTTCGCCGCAAGCAGTTTCGTGAGGACCTCTACTACCGGATCAACGTTATCTCGCTGTACCTGCCTCCCTTGCGTGACCGGCGGGAGGACATCCCCCTTCTGGCCAAGCATTTTCTCGCCAAGCGGCTCGAGGATGAGAAACAATCGCCCCAGGACCTCTCCAAAGATTCGCTGGAGGCCCTCCTCAAGTATCACTGGCCGGGAAACGTCCGAGAGCTCGAAAACGTGCTCGAGCAGGCGACCGTCTGGTGCCGCGGCAACACCATCACTCCCGAGCACTTTCCCTCCACGCTCAGGGCGGGGACTCAATCCGACTTATTGCGCGAAGAGACCCTCTCCGGACGGCTGTCGTTCGAAAAAGCCGTGCAGGAATTTGAAAAGGAAATTATCCTCGATGCGCTCAGGCGGACCGAATATGTTCAGACCCGTGCCGCGGACCTGCTGGGAATCAGCCGGCGGATGCTCAAATACCGGATGGATTCCCTGGGAATCAGCCGGGCTGAGGCGCAGCCACCGCCTGATGCCTCAGAGATGGTGCAATGATGGCACGGAGCCCCCAGGCGCGCACGTTCCTGTACAGCGCATGTTCGTTCCGACTCCCTGCCCCAAATCGGCTGCAGGAGCGCGTTGCGCCGTTTCGCGCAAATTTCCTAGAGACTAGCTCGTCTTTGGAGGAAGCTTCTCGATTTTCAAGCAAGGCATCGGAATTGCTTGACATTTCATATACGGCCGGGGTATGAGTTGGTGACCCAGAGGGCTTGTGATGCAGGCTGAGGCCCCCAAACACTCCATTTTGATCGTCGAGGACGAGCCCGGACCTCGAGACGCCCTCGCGATTATCCTGCGCCCCTTCTTCACCCTGTACACCGCCGACAACGCCCATGCCGCGATGCGCATCCTGAAAAAGGAGCGGATTGACCTGGTGACGCTGGATTTGAAACTCCCGGACCGGCAGGGCATGGACCTGTTGCAGGAGATCAAGCTGGAGCGGGAAGACGTGGAGGTGATCATCATCACCGGGTATGGGAGCCTCAAATCCGCGATGGACGGGATACGGTACGGCGCGTCGGTCTATCTGCTCAAACCGTTCAACGTGGCGGAACTCATCGCGTTGATTCAACAGACACTGGAGAAAAAGGACCGGCTCGACCACCTGCGCCACTTCTTAAAAAGCCCGGGCGACAAATGGGGGACGGAAACAGACGCGGCAACGACCTGGAAGCTCCTGCAGAGAGACTACCGGTCGCTGGGTCAGACAAAATGGGGCCCCGACCAACGCTTCGCCAACTATGCGGAGCTTGCGCCGCTCCTCTCCGACCTCATGCAGGCGAAGGATCGGGAGCTGTTCTACCACGCCAGCCGAGTCAGTGATTACTCAGACCTTCTGGGCAAGCGCCTGAACCTGAGCGAGGCGGAGCGGAACACGCTCGCATTCGGGGCGTTTCTGCATGACATCGGGAAAGTCCCGATTGAGGACCGCCTGTTCCCCAGGACCGGCAAGCTGGATGCGAGGGAGCAGGAGGTGTTGAAGCACCATCCCGAGATCGGCGCGCGGATGATTCACCCCCTGAACCTGCCGGCCGAAGTCAGCCAGATCATTTCATACCACCATGAATGGTACGACGGCTCCGGCTATCCTGACGGACTGCAAGGGCAAGGCATTCCGCTGTTCGCCCGGATCGCGTGTCTGACCCAGGAGTTCGACCACTTGATGACGGACCATCACACCTCGCCGGCATTGTCCCTCGAGGAGGCGGTGGCGGAGGTCCGCCGGCAGGCAGGCACCCGTTTCGACCCGACGCTCGCCGAGCTCTTCACACGCGTGGTCATGGAGACCAAAGCCTCCCTTCCCTCGCTGGGAACGCCATCCAGACGGACGACGACCCCCGACCACTGACCGGTCTCAGCGCAACGTCAAGAACCGCGGTCGGCCTCGCCGATCATCTCGGCCGCCGTCGCACGCACCGCCTTCGTCACGGCCAGCCCCGCGAGCATCCTGGCAATTTCCTCGCGCCGCCCTCCCTGATCGAGCCGCCTCACGCGGGTCACCGTCCTGTTCTTGATCAGCTCTTTTTCCACCACGAAGTGCGTGCCGGCCTGGGACGCGATCTGCGGGAGATGCGTCAGGCAGAACACCTGGTGGTACTCCGCCAGGCCCCGCAGGCGCTGCCCCATCACCGCGGCGACGGCGCCGCCGATTCCCGAATCCACCTCGTCAAAAACGAGCACGGGCACGCGGTCGGTCTCGGCCAATACCGTCTTGATGGCCAGCATCACACGGGACAGCTCTCCGCCGGACGCCACACGAGCCAGCGGCTGAACCGGTTCGCCCCGGTTGGCCGACAGAAGGTATTCCACACGGTCGCATCCGGCCGGCCCAAGAGCAGCCTCAGCCGGGTCCGTGCTGACTGTGATCTGAAATTGGGTATGATCCATTCGCAACGCCGCCAATTCCTCTTTCACCCGCGTCTCCAGCCTGCCCGCTGCCCGCGCACGACCCTTCGAGAGCCGCTCCGCCAGGGCGATCACGCGGGCGGACCCTTCCGCAACCTGTGCCCGCAGCGCACCCACGCGGGTCTCACCAGCGGCAAGCTCCTCGATCTGCCGGCGCAGGTCCTGGGCGAGGGACAGCAATGACTCAAGACTCCCCCCGTATTTCTTCTTGAGCCGATGCAGCCGGTCCAATCGCTCTTCGACCAGCGCCAACCGGTCCGGATCGTGATCCAGGCCCTGTCGGTAATCGCGGAGCCGTTGCGCCAGCTCGCGCAGGTTCACCGTCGCGGCCTCGCAGAGCGACGCCCATTCCCGTGTGTCGGGATCGATGGTTCCCAGCTCCCTCAGGCGGTCGCTGATGCCGCCCAGGCCGCCCAGCACCGCCCCGTCGCCCCCATACAGCGACTCATAGGCCTCCCGGCTCAATTCGCCGAGGCGCTGAGCATGCGTCAGGCGGTGTCGCTCCGTGGCCAGCGCGTCTTCCTCGCCCGCTCGCACGTCCGCCTCTTCGAGTTCCCGCTGCTGAAACCGAAGCAGGTCTTCGCGATGGCTGCGGTCCGCCGATGACCGGATCGCCTCCTCCAGCTCGCGTTGCTCCATCCGCCACTGCTCGTGCCGGCCCGCATACTCGCTCCGCAGCTCCCTGAGATGTCCGAACGCATCCAGCATGTCCAGTTGGGCGTGCGGGGAGAGCAAGGATTGCTGTTCATGCTGTCCGTGAATGTCGATCAGCGTCCCGGCGAGCATCTGCAGGACGTGGAGCGGCGTCAGACTTCCGTTCAGGTAGATGCGGTGACGCCCGGCGCGGGAGAGGACGCGGCGAATGATGAGGTCGGTGTCGTCCGGACCCAGCAGTCCGGCCTCGCGGAGACGGTCCGCGACCTGGCCGGCGGCAGCGAGGGAGAACGCGGCTTCGAGCACCGCCTCCTCGGCATCGGACCGGATCTGGTCGGCCGACGCGCGGCCCCCGACCAGCAACGTGAGGGCATCAACGAGAATGGATTTGCCGGCGCCGGTCTCGCCGGTCAGGACCTGGAAGCCTCCGGAGAACTCAAGATTCAGATGGTCGATAACCGCGAAGTTGGAGATGCGCAGCTCGGTGAGCATGGGGGCCGGTCATCGTGTGCGAATCCTCATGCGGTCGGGGTGCGTTGTGCAAGAAGGGAGTCGATGAGTTCTTTGAACTGCCGCTTCGGCCTGGCCCCGATGAGTTTCTCCACGGGCTTGCCGTCCTTGAAGAACATGATGGTCGGGATGCTCATCACCTGATAGCGGCCGGCAATCTCCGGGTTCTCGTCCGTGTTCAGCTTCATGACCTGGAGCTTCCCGGTATACTCATTCGCCAATTCCTCGACGATCGGGGCCACCATCTGGCAGGGGCCGCACCAGACGGCCCAGAAATCCACCATCACCAAACCGGGAGCCTTCATCACTTGCGTATCCCAGCCTGCCTCGTCCACCTTGGTCGCTTGTACCTCCACTGCCCGCCTCCTTTATTTCAGTGTCCGAGCACGTCACACACGTCGTTGCGCCTGGACAAGTTCGTCATCCTATCCTACCCGCTTTGAAAGTGTCAACCGTGCGCCGAGCCCTTCCTCAGCCGCCCCCCGCTCCCCCGCCCGCTACCACGCCCAACCCTCCGGGACCCCCGCCCACCAGTTGTCAGGCCGGGCGGTCCGCCAGGCGGTCTGCTGTTTCCACAGCCGGGCCACGACGGCCTCATCAAGGCGCGCCGCCATGGCCGCGCTCACATCGGACTGTTGCCGCACGCTCCCCTGGATGATCTCCTTGGCGATTCTGGCCATCACGTCGGGCGGATCCACGAGATCCTGCGGCTCCCTGGTGGCCAGGTTCACGTACAGTTGCTCCACCAACACCCACCGGTCGATTTTGGCGAGATGCTCCAGGTATCCGTCGATGGTATGAAAGACATAGGTGAGGTACACATAACTTTCCGCCGATGGAGACTCGTCCACTTCCCGTTGGCAGGCCTCCAACGCCCGACGGTAATCGCCGGCGGCGAGGTACACCAGGGCCTTTTTGAGGTGGTCCCGCGTCCGCTCGGAAGACGCGTAGGCAGAGTCCGTCGGCTGAGCGATCGGCACGGTCAGGCACAGAACCGCCAGGGCGGCCGGCGCGCTCCAACGCGCGGAGCAGATCCGTTGTTGACATCCGTTCATAAGCCACCTCCTATCAGGAAGATACCTGTCAGGATCACCGTGCAGCCATTCCTCGATCATGCCGAAAAGCAGACCACACCGCTCGAGTCCCCGTCAAGGCGCCGCCGGGATGAGAGCGGCCTCGGGCTCGCACAGCCTTCCGGACGCCCCGTTCAAGGCTGCCTGGGGCCGGGAGGCGCGCTCGGCGTCGCCGGTTGCATCCCGTACGGGCCACCCGGGGTGGTCCAGGGCAACCCACGCTCTCCGATCAACAACGGATAGAGAATGGATTTAACGACCTCGGTGCCGAAATTGTCGGTCCAGCCCACGCCGGTCAGACTGATCATGAAATTGTACTGGGTCCGATCCGGGAATATCATATAGAAGAGCCCCAGCGACCAGCAGCGGCACGGGTTTTGGTAGAGCGCCACGACGTCCGTTTCCGACGCCGTTCCGCCTTTGATGTCGTAGTAGGATTTTGCCCCCACGGTCCAGCCCAGAGGAGTCCGAAACGCCGCCGTGGCGGTCACGAAGTCGATCTCCGCTGTCGGAGCAAAGACGGTATTGAAGGAAATCGGATTCCAGATATCCCCTCGCCTCACCCGGTTGCCGCCGTTGGTGAACCGCTGCCCCACTTCGACATACCACAGGTGTCGATCCTGATATCGAAGATCGGTGTTCCATTGGCTGAACGTCCCCCGGTAGGGGTTGTAAAAAGAGTCCACGGTGAGCATGAGCTGTCGATCCTGAGGAATATTCAGCTGCGCCGTCTTGAGCGGACGACCGAACTGATCTGTCCTCAACCCAGGGATGACCGGGTTTCCAAGCACGATCCGCGTCCAGATGTCGGAGAATTTCTTCACCTCAACCGAGGTCGTGGGGGGTTGGATCGGCTGCGTGGCGGTATCAAACAAGGGGTCTCCGAGAAACACGAACTGTCGGGTTTCATTCGGCGTGCTGCCCACGTGATAGCTCTGAGCCACGGTGAGATCCACCCAGTTTTTGGAGGATCCCTCGGGTCCTTGTCTGAGCAGCCGGCTTCGCAGGGAGTACGTGATGAGGTTCTTTTTCGGAAGATCATCCACGTCGTCAACCTGGACGATATCCGACTGCTTGGTCGGGGGCACATATTCGTACACCACATGCGGCTCGATTGTATGGAGCAGGCTCCCCCCCTCGCTCAACCCCAACCGGCGGACGAGGCGCGAGCTCCCTTCCAGACTCGCCCACAGCGTCTCTCGCGAAACCGGTTTGCCGGACTCAGCGCCGTTAGAATTGACGCTTCTCGTGTAATAGATTTCGCGGAGCCGGACTTGCGGGTGGAATCCGACGACATGCCCGATGTCCAACACATCGGTCGAGAGCGTGGGCATGAGGTCGACCCGGTTATGCCCGGCCCCTTGCTCCC
>JBOHOM010000158.1:0-5897 GCA_050731075.1 Nitrospiraceae bacterium | reverse complement strand
GTGGGCGTGGCAAAGATACGACCCGACTCGCGGACGCCTCTGAGATTGACGATGACGATCACGACAATCGCCGCGAGTCCCAGGGCTTCACGGTGGGGAAACAGGGCCGGCACTGCCGAGGTCAATGCCGCCACTCCAGCAGCCACACTGACCGCGACCGTGAGGACATAATCAATCATGAGCGCGGCGCCGGCCGTCAAGCCGGGCAACACGCCCAGGTTGGATTTGGCCACGGTGTAGGCGCCGCCCCCTTCGGGATACTCGGAGATGATCTGCCGGTAGGACATCGTGAGGATGGTCAGGAGCAGGATGATCGTGAGGCTGACAGGGACGGACCAGACCACGGCGGCGGACCCTGCCAGCACCAGAACCAGCAGGATTTCCTCCGTCGCATAGGCGACCGAGGACAGGGGGTCGGAGGCAAAGACGGCCAGGGCCAGACGCTTGGACAACCGTTCGTGGGCTGCCTGCTTCGTCTTGAGAGGGAGCCCGACCAGCAACCGCTTCAACAGCATGCCGCTATTATCTCACAAATTGTCCCTCACCTTAAATACTAGGGGTTGACAGCGGGGTTCGGACTTGAGTATCGTTGGATTCCTCACGGTGCCGGCATGTCCCGCAAAGTATGGTGTACCTCAGAAATCCGAGGGGTCTTCTCAACCCCGCCACCCTTATGTAATGTAGCGGAATTCAACGATTCGGGTCACTTCATCCTGCACATTTCATCATCTAAGGAGGCCGGTCCATGCATCACCCCAACCTTTCTCTCCAGAGGCTCAGGCGTTTCCTCGGCCTGATGGCCGGTGGGGCCCTGTTGTGGCTCCCGCTTGCCGCGTCGGCCGAACCATCCTCCTCCCACGACGCCCACCCCGCCGTTCAGCACACGGCCATGTCCCATCAGACCCCGGGCTGGGCTGAGAAGCTCAAAGGTCAGACCATCCTTGAGGACACGATGGCGGGCCGGCCCGAGCGGGCTGCCATGGTGGAACGGCAGCATGAGCGGATCATGTTGCAAATGCAGCAGGATCTGCAGACGCAGACCGCCGACGGGTTTTACAACAACATGTCGATGATGCACCAGTATGGAGCCGGCGGGCAGGATCTGATGCTGGTGTCGGACCCCAGAATCGAGCCGGTTTCCATGCAGGGCGGCCGGTGTCCCGCCGGCGCGCCGGTCAGGAAGTACGACATCTCGGCCATCAATATCGAGATCTCGATCAACCAGTGGCTGGACTTCTATCCCGGCTACATGTACGTGTTGACCGAGAATCTGGAAAAGGCCCGCGAGGAGGAGGCCAAGAACAAGGCGGCGCGCGAGAAGGAGGGATACGATCCCGGCGCGGTCAGCAACGGGCTCCAGGACCAGTGGATCCAGCCGCTGGTCATCCGTGCGAATCAGGGGGACTGCGTGAAGTTTACCCTGCAGAACAAGCTTGAAGGCGGCGAGGATGTGAGCCTGCACATCCACGGGTCGAGCATGGTCGTCGGCGCCACCGGCAAGGCGGCCACCACGACCAACCCGGACTCCATCGCGGCACAGAATAAGAGCGTGGAGCTGGAGTGGTACATCCACCCGGGCACGCAAGAAGGCGGACGGCAGTTCCACAGCTATAGCAACGACCGGGAACTGACCGTGATGGGCCTGTTCGGCACGTTCGTCGTGGAGCCCCACGGGTCCCAGTACCTCGACCCGCTGGGGACCGGCGACCCGACTCCGATGACCAGCGGCTGGCAGGCGATCATCAAGAACGGCACCGGCCCGGACTTCCGCGAGTTTGTGATCATTTATCATGAAGTCGGCGACGAGGCGTTCCGCCCGGTGAACAAGAAGGGCGACTTCCTGCCGCAACGCGATCCCCTGACCGATACGTATCGGCCGGGCGGCCGGGCACTGAACTACCGGAGCGAGCCGTTCGGCCTCAACAACATGCACGTCCAACACGAGTATTTCGGGTTCGAGGACGAGTCGATGGGGTACAGCTCCTACACGTTCGGCGACGCCCCGACCACGATTCCACGCAGCTACCTGGGCGATCCGGCGAAATTCCGCCTGGTGCATGGCGGCTCCGAGGTGTTCCATTCCCACCATCCGCATGGCGGCGCCATCCGCTGGCCGCGGAGCCCGCGGGCGATCGACGAGATGCCCTTGTGGCATACGGCCAAGAACGGCCCGGTGAAGTACCCGGTGATCCGGGCCAAGACGGACCGTGTGGACGTGGAGGTGATCGGGCCCTCAGAAGCGCTGGACCTGGAGACGGAGTGCGGGTCGGGCCTGTGCCAGCAGCTCGCCGGCGACTTCCTGTTCCATTGCCACGTCGCGCACCACTATGTGTCAGGGATGTGGGGCTACTGGCGGGTCTACAACACCCTCCAGGTAGGCGACTATCGAAACGACGTCATGCCGGACATGCGGGAGCTCCCGGACCGGAAAGGCCGCATGAAAGTCGGCGTCTCATCCGATCAGCTCGTGGGGAAGACGGTGGACTGGTTCGGAAAGACTTTCCAGATCGTTGAGAAGGGAAAGACCAACTGGAAGTCGAACCCGGCGGTGGTCACGATTCAGGACTGGGTGGAGATGCAGCTCCCGACCCAAGGGAAGCCCGGACACAAGGATGACGAGAAGGGCCAGATCGTGTCCTACGATGCCACCGTCCTGGACTGGGTCTGGAAGGGCCATCGGGCGATGACCGAGAAAGAGAGCACGATTGACAATCCCAAGTACAAGTCCAAGACGCCGGGGGAGCGGCAAGCAATCCTGTTCGAGCCCACGACCGGCAAGGTGGCCTGGCCGCATCTCCGGCCGCATTTCGGGAAGCGGGTCATGTTCTCGCCGAATCACAACGGCGCGCCCTGGCTGGAGATGATCCACCAGGAGCAGAACGGGGAGCGGACCGCTGAGCCGGCCCAACCCGGTGAAAATGGACGTTGGAGCCTGTGTCCGGAGAACGCGGGGCGGAAGTTTTACAACGTCCACTTCATCAAGCTGCCGATCACGATGGCCAAGCAGCAGGGGAAAGAACCGGCGGTCGTGGACAAGACCGGCCTGATCTACGTGCTCCATGAGGAAGAAGCCGCGATTCGGGCGAAGGACGACCTCAAGTATCCGCTCGTGGTCCGCGCGAACATCTATGATTGCGTGGACTGGATCCTCACCAGCGAATGGGAGGACGACGACTATACGAACTTCCAGTCGTCCAAGATCAACACCCATTTTCACTTCATCCAGTTCGACAATCAGTCCTCGGACGGCGTGATCACCGGGATGTCCTACGAGCAGTCGGTGCGGCCGTTCACGATGCTGTCCAAGAAGACGAACAAAGGGCTGCCGGCGCCGATGAACTCGACGCTGACCGCCGCCGTGAAGAAGGGCGCGACCGGCATCACGGTGAAGAATGCGGCGCAGTATCACCTGAATACCGAGTTGCTGGTGGGGGCCGATAACGTGCAGGGGAACGAGGTGGGCCGGATCAAGGAGATCAAGGGCAACGCGATCACCTTCTACAAGCCTCTGAAGCACGATCACCCGGCGAACGACATCGTGACCGTGGAGTTTGTCCGGCAACGGTTCTGGGCGGACGTGGATGTCGGCACCGTGTTCTGGCACGACCACGCCTTCGGGGCCACGACCTGGCCGCACGGTGGCTTCGGCACCTTGGTCATCGAACCGGTCGGTTCCACGTATCATGATCCCAGGACCGGGAAGGAGGTCCGGAGCGGCCCCATCGCGGATATCCGGACGATCGAGCCGGTAGGGTACGGCGTGAACGGCAGTTTCCGCGAGTTGACGGTGCAGGTCCATGACACGGTGCCCCATACGGTGAACATCGTGACAGCGGGGAACCCGCCGGGCCAGCCGGTCGAGGTGGCGCTGGAGGCGGGCAAGACCGTGTCCTTCCAGATGCCGGAGAAGATTTACATGACCCCGATGCCGTTCCTGAACGGCGGGACGCACACGACCGGGAGCGGCTTTAATTTCCGGGCCGAGCCGATCGCGCAACGGTTGGCGGGTAATCCGGACGCGTCCCAGCTCTTCAGCAGCCTGGTCCATGGGGATCCGGATACGCCGCTCTTGCGGGCGTATGTCGGGGACACGATGGTGTTCCGGCTGTTACATACGCTCATGAACGAGACGATGACCTGGACGCTCTCGGGCCATACGTTCCTGACCGAGCGGTACGCGGGCGACGCCAACCGCAAGAACTCCATTCACATCGGCATCGCCGAGCGGTACGACTTGGTCGTCCCGCAGGCGGGCGGGCCCAGGTTGCAGGCGGGGGATTACATCCACTTCAACGGCCGGGCCTCCAAGTTGTCCGAAGGGGCGTGGGGCCTTATTCGGGTGTTGGACAAGGAAGCGCCGGACCTTCAGAAGCTCCCGGCCGGGTATTCAGGCCGGAACGAGATCCAGAAGCCCCAGCCGGTTTGTCCCCAGGGGGCGCCGGTCAAGAGCTTCAATGTCGTCGCCATGGATTACCCGTCCATGAAGTTCAACCCGAAAGCGCCGGAAGCCATCGAGGTGGACTTCGAACGGAAGATCCAGATCTCCAACCCTGAGGCGAAGATCTACGCGCTGGAGGAGGAAGCTTCGAAAGTGGCGACTGGGCTGCAGCCAATGCCGCTGACGTTGCGCGCGAACGTCGGCGACTGTATCAAGGTGAATTTGAAGAACAAGATGAAGGCCAGCCGGGCGTCATTCTCGGCGATCTCGCTGGCGTTCGACCCGAAGGACTCGTTGGGCGCGAACGTGGGGAACAATCCGGGTGATCAGACGATCGGTCCGGGAGAGAGCCGCACCTACACCTATTATGCAGATCCCTTCCTGGGCGAAATCTCGTCACTGGTGTGGGATTGGGGCAACGCGATGCTCAACCCGCGCAACGGGCTGTTCGGCGCGGTGGTGATCGGGCCCAAGGGCTCCAAGTACCGGGACCCGAAAACCGGCGAGGACCTCTCCCAGAAGAACAGTTGGGTGGCGGACGTGATCATCGATCGGACGATTCAGGGGAACGAGACGCGGGTCAACTACCGGGATGCCGCGCTGTTCTTCCAGGACGAGGATAACATCATCGGGACCAGCTTCATGCCGTACGTCCAGAACGTGGCCGGGCTGACCGGCGTGAACTACCGGTCGGAGCCGTACAAGTACCGGGAGGAAACGGGCTGCTCACTGGGCAAGATGTTCCAGCCCTGCGTGGCGGACAAGCCGGAAGACCCGGTGACGCCGATCATCGAAACGCACGCGGGCGACCCGGTCCGCATCCACGTGTTCGGCGCGAACAACGAGCAGAACCAGATGTTCAGCGTCGAGAAGCACGAGTGGCCGATCGAGCCGTTCATGCGGGGCGCCGACGAGATCAGCGTGGTCGAGTTCTCCGGCTCGGAGACGCTCGACGCCTTCATCGGCTCGGCGGGTGGTCCGTACCGGTTGCCGGGCGACTATGTATGGAGCAACCAGCGGCTGCCATACTCGCAGTCGGGACAGTGGGGGTATCTGCGCGTGCTCCCGACGGCTGATCAACGACTGCTGCCGCTGTCCGGCGCCGTCGCCGGCGTGAAGAAGGCGGAGGCCCAGCAACCGGATGCGGTCACGGTCATGCCGGTGGCCTCGAAGTAACCGCGGCCTCTACCCATAAAGACCGGCACCTGACGATGGGGGAGCTGTCGAGGCTCCCCCTTTTTTTTTCAATCGGGCCTCTTACTGAGTCCTCTTCACCCTTCCTTCTCCCCCTCGGGGGAAGCGGAGTGAAGTGAGGGGGCCACAGGGATGGTGGGAGGAGGGGATGAAATCCGTATTCTTCATCGCGAGCATGCTGGTTCTTGTTCTGGCCTCGCCGGCCTGGTCCTATGAGGAAATCGCGGTCACCGACGGAGGGGCGATCACCGGCAAGGTGACGATC
>JBOHOM010000157.1:0-11436 GCA_050731075.1 Nitrospiraceae bacterium | reverse complement strand
GCAGTAATCAGCTCATGTATCCTTTTCGGGGCTCTGTTAAATCTGCTATGATACCGACCAATTCTCTCCCCCGGCATGTCTATTCTCTCAACTGGTTGACAAGGCTGGACGATTCGTTTTCCGGGTTGACGCGGCATATTCTTGGCGGATCATCCAGGGATTGAACCGGAAGGGGAGCGAGGATGGCCACAATCATGGTGGTGGATGACGAGCCGATGGTGCGGAATCTGCTCTCGCAGTTCTTGACCCTGCGGGGGTACCGGGTTCGCGGGGCGAAGGACGGGCCGGACGCGCTGGCGCTGCTGAAGCAGGAGCACCCTCAGTTGGTCATTCTGGACCTCTATATGCCGGGCATGAACGGAGTAGATGTCTTGCGTCAATTACGGGCCAACGACTACAAGGGTTCGGTGATCGCGCTGAGCGCCAGCCAGGACGAACAGTTGCTGCAGGAGATGTTGGAGCTGGGGTCGGTGGATATCATGGGCAAGCCGGTGGATCTTGAGCGGCTGGCGATGATGGTTGAGGTGAGCCTGGTCATGAAGAATGAGTAGGTGATGGCGCCACGGAACAACGGGATGCCACGACGGAACGGGACCACTCGCTCGAAGCCCGGAGCTCGGAAGTCTGCTCTGCCGGTGGAGGCCGGCGCGAGGCGGCGCTTTCAGCATCGTCTGTTGAAATGGTACCGGCAGCATGGCCGCGACTTACCCTGGCGGCAGACGTCCGATCCCTACAAGATTCTGGTCTCGGAAGTCATGCTCCAGCAGACGCAGGTCGAGCGGGTCATTCCGAAGTACCACGAGTTTCTGCAGCGCTATCCCACCCTGCAGGATTTGGCCGACGCGTCGGCCGATGAGGTGCGAGCGACCTGGTATCCGCTCGGGTACAATATCCGCCCGTTCCGGTTGCACAGCATTGCGCGAGAGACGGTGGCTCGGTACGGCGGGGCGCTGCCCAAGGACCCGGACGAATTACTCTCGTTCAAGGGGATCGGCCGGTACACTGCCGGCGCCATTCGGTCTTTCGCCTTCAACGAGGACGCGCCGATCCTGGATACGAACGTGATGCGGGTGCTGCATCGGGTGTTCATCGGAGCGGGCGACCCCAAACTGATGAAGTCCACGCTCTGGGCGTTGTCCGAGGCCTTGATCCCGCGAGGAAAAGGGTATGATTTCAACCAGGCCCTGATGGACTTCGGCGCGATCGTCTGCACCGCCCGCGATCCCTACTGCCTGCTCTGTCCCATGAAGGATTGTTGCAAAAGCTACCCGTTTGAGCCCCATCGTAACGCGTGACGCGCTTGCGCGGCGGAGCGCTTCAGCGCGCAGGCGCGTGATGTGTCATGAGTAAGAAAGTCGAGAAGCCTGACCCTACGCGCCTCACGGATCACGCATCGCGTCAAACAACCCAGGTGGCAGCAGGACTGATCCTCCACGAGGGTCGTTATCTGATCACTCGCCGGAAGGCGGGAACACACCTGGGAGGACTCTGGGAGTTCCCCGGGGGCAAGCGTGAGCCCGGCGAGTCGCTGGAAGCCTGCCTGCGCCGCGAGCTACGCGAGGAGCTTGGAGTCGAGATCACGGCGCCGGCTCGATTTTATGTGGTCTGCCACGACTACCCGGAAAAAAGGGTCGAACTCCACTTCTTCCGCTGCACCATCCAGGGCGTCCATGGGCGGGCGGTGGACTGTGAAGATGTCCGCTGGGTGACTCCGGAGGAATTGGCAAAGTTTGAATTTCCGCCCGCGGACGGCCCCTTGATTAAAACCCTGCAACGTGGACCAGGGCGTTCATGAAGTTCCCCGTTGACGCCAAACTCAAGGACGGCACGCCGATACAGCTCCTGCTGGCCGGCCACAAGGATGTCGAGCCTTTGCGGCAGCTCTATCGGGTGATCGTCGCTGAGGGCACCTCCTATCCCCATGAGCGGTTGCCGGATCAGGACGAGTTCATGGAGTACTGGTTCCGCGGAAAGACGACCGTGGCCGCGTACGTGCAGGATCGCCCACCCGACGCGGAGCTGCTGGGCGCGTTCTACCTCAAGCCGAATTGGCCCGGGCGCGCCAGACAAGTCGCCAATGCCGGCTTCATCGTCTCGCCCGACTGGCGGAACAAAGGGCTGGGATGGCTGCTGGGGGCCACCATGCTGCACTATGCGAAGGAGCTGGGATATCGGAGCGTGATCTTCAACCTGGTCTTCTCGGAAAATCAGGCAGCCCGGCATTTGTGGAAGAAGCTGGGCTTCTCGGAGTTTGGCGCCATTCCCGGCGCGGTGCGCAAGAACGACGGAACGTACCAGGATGCGGTGATCATGTGGCGATCCTTAACGGAAGGCTAGAGGCTATGGGCGATAGGCTATAGGTCAGGCTAGAGGCGATGGGTGATAGGCGATAGGGAAGACCGTTCTTCCCATAGCCTATAGCCTTCAAGCCCATTGCCTTCTTCCCTATAGCCTATGGCCTATTCCCCGCGCGTAAGCGATGAAAGTCGTGCTCGACATAGAAACGGTACAAGCCTCAAAGGAGGAGTGGGCTCGCCTCTCCGGAGTTTCCATACTCTATCCGGAGAATCTCCTGGACGCGGGCGATGCGGCCGAGCAGGATCGGGACTATGAAAAGTCCTCCTTCGATGGCGCCTTCAGTCGAATAATCTGCATCGGCATGCTTGCGTTCTCCGACACGATGGATCCGCAAGGCGCCGTGTGCTGGTACGGGTCGGATGAGAAAGAGCTCCTTCGCCAGTTTTGGGTGAGGCTTGGTCAGACCCGCCCGACCCTCTACATCACCCACAACGGGTTAGGCTTTGACCTGCCGTTCATCAAGAAACGGTCGATCATTCACCAGGTCAGGCCCAGTGTCGAGATCAGCTTGACCAGGTACAGGACCGAGCCGGTCTATGACACGATGGCGGTCTGGAGCAACTGGGACAGTCGCGGCTGGCTCAAGCTGGAGGTGCTGGCCCGCGTGCTCAACGTCGAGGCCAAGTCAGGCAGCGGGAAGCAGGTGGCCGGGATGTGGGACAAGGGGCAGGGGAAAGAGATCGCCGAGTATTGCTTACAGGACACCTACGTGACGTATGCCTGCTACTGCCGCATGAATTTCCGGCCGCCGCTGTCCCGCGATGTCGTCTTATTGCAGCGCGAGCTGCTCGAGGTGAAGTGAAAGGTCGCCGGGGCGGAGCGCGGAGTTGGGCAGGGAGCAGGAGGAACAGCTTGTGGTGGTGTAAAGATGGACAGAGCGGGCGCGGTCGTGGCCGAGTCTCGTGCTCGCGCGTCGCGCACGATGAAGCGGTGCTCGCCGGACGCGCGCAGTACGCCTCAGCCCCGACCGCCCTGCTGGGAAATTTCCTGGCCCCGGACGAGGGAGGGGAGGACGAGGGGGAGCGAGGGGTCGGCTTACCAGACGCCGAGGCCCATGAGGACCATCCCGACCACGAGCCAGCAGAGCAGCCCGGCCGCGATGAGGTTTTCAAGACTCATAAAAACTCCAGAAAATTCCTCAGTGGGAGTCGGAAGAGTGCAAAGGAGGTGCCGGGCGGAATCGAGAAGGGCGCCGCAATCGAACCGAGAGCAATTTACAAAAATATCAGACAGTTACGCGTCTGGAATCGAGGCCAGACGGGCCCGCGCGTCTACTCAGCAACATTGAGCGAGAGGACAAGTTTGAACGGGAACCTGACGGTTTTGCACAGAAAAGCCGCGATCACTGGCCGGGCGGGATCAACGGAGCCTCGTCGCCGAACAAGGTGGTCGCGGAGGCCCGCATGATGGTGATCGGGACGAAGTCTCCCGGGCGAATCCCGGAGCCGTTCTTTTCCCAGACCACGGTGAGGTTCCCGTCGGTCCGGCCCATCCATTGAGCCGAAGACTTCTTGGCATCCCCTTCCACCAGTACGGTCACGGTCTGGCCGAGCAGTGCCTCATTTTTCCGGAGCGAGATGGATTTCTGGAGATCAACCAGCCGGGTGACCCGCTCGGACTTGACCCGCTCCGGCACGTCGTCCGGATACTTGCGCGCCGCGATGGTGAGCTTGCGCTCAGAATATTTGAAGATGAACGCGGCGTGGAAGCCCACTTCTTCCATGACCCGGTAGGTGTCAAGGAACTCCTCTTCGGTCTCGGTGCAGAAGCCACAGATAATGTCGGTGGTCAGGGCTATGTCGGACCGCCGCCGGCGAATGTCTTCCACCAGCGCGAGATAGTCCTTGCGGCCATACGTGCGACTCATCAACCGGAGGATGCGGTCATTGCCGGCCTGGAGTGGCAGATGGATGTGTTTGCAGATGTTCGGGTGGCCGGCCACGGCATCCAGCAGGGCAGGGGGAAAATCCTTGGGGTGCGGTGATGTAAAACGGACCCGTTCGATCCCGGGCAGATCCGCCACGGCCGTGATCAGGCGGGCAAAGTCCCAAGTACACCCGCCCGCCCCAGGCTTTATTTCACCCACCCACCCCGAGCCTGCCAAGACAGGCTCTTTTCCCGTGGGACGCGCCCCTTCCCGGGCTTCGAACCGGTACGAGTTCACGTTCTGCCCCAACAGGGTGACCTGCTTGTAGCCCCGGGACGCGAGATGCTCGGCTTCCCGGATGATGCCGTACGGATCCCGGGAGCGCTCACGTCCGCGCGTGTACGGCACGACGCAGAACGTGCAGAAGTTGTCGCACCCGCGCATGACCGCGATCCAGGCGTTGACCCCCTCGGCTCGCTCCGGCATGATGTCGTCGTATGTCTCGTACTCCGACAGGTCGACCGCAACCCCCTTTTGCGCGACGCCTTTTTCTTGAGACTTTATCGCCTCCGTGAGCAGACCGGGCAAGCGCCTATATGAGTCCGGCCCCGCCAGCACGTCGACGATTGATTCCGTCCCCACCAGGTCCGTTTTAAGGTTCTGGGCCATACAGCCCAGCACGCCGACCACGAGGTTGCGCTGCCGCTTGATCGCCTTGAGGTCGGCCAGATGCCCGTAGACTTTGTTATGGGCGTGCTCCCGGATCGCGCAGGTATTCATGAGAATCACGTCGGCCTGCTCGCGGTCTTCGGTCAAGGCGAACCCCTCGGCTTTGAGCAGCGAGCGGACCAGTTCGGTGTCGTACTCATTCATCTGACATCCGAAGGTCTCGATGTGGACCCGGTATGGCGATGCTGCCTTCTCCATGCCGCCTACTTCTCCTGTTTCAGGTCTCCGCCCCGCTCCATGATCCAGGTCTTCGCGCCGTCGCTGCAAGCCAAAGTTCCGTCCCGCTTCAGCTCGCCGGTCACCGTATGCCAGGTCCCATCGGGCATCCACTGCCTGGCGGTGAACCGCCTCCCCTCAAACGAAGTCATCCGGAACACCGGGTCCCCGCTCTCCACGCCGGCGATGCGGGGGCGGATCGCCACCCCGAGCGGTTCCTGGAGGTGGAGGTCATAGCCAAGCTGGGGACTGACCCACGTGCCGTCGAATGGCCCTTGCAGAGGGACAGGAGGCCCGACCGCGCAGCCGATCGCAAGAGCCGTCAGCCCTGCGCCGGCCATCACCAGCAATGGCCTCGCGGAGTTGGGGGTTCTTTTCAGCATGCTGCCAGCCGGCCGACCGCGAGCCCGTCCGTGGCGCCGGTCACCACCACGTCGTGGACCGCGTTGGCAAGGTCCGACGAAGCTGCGAGCCCGACCCGAACGTAGTTGCCTGTCAACCCGGTCCAGAGGCCGCCGGGGTCTTTCGACTCGAAGAGGACCTTCACGGTCCGGCCGATCTGCCCCTGGTAAAACGCGAGCCGTTTCGCGCGGGAGAGTTCCGCGAGGGTTCTGCTCCGGGCTCTCACCGTCGCCGCGCGAACGGGGTTTCCCATCCGCGCCGCGGCGGTCCCCGGCCGGCTCGAAAAACTGAAGACATGGAAATAGCCGAAGGGGAGTTCGGCCGCCCAGGACAGGGTATTGGCGAACTGCCGCTCTCCTTCCCCCGGGAATCCCACCATCAGATCCGTCCCGAGCCCGAGGTCCGGGATGCGGCGGACCGCCTTCTCGATGAAGGCGGCGTAGTCCCGGACGGTGTACCGCCGGTGCATGGCCCGCAAGATCTCATCGTCTCCGCTCTGGAGGGGGACATGCAGATACCGGCAGAGTTTCTGAGAGTCGGCCATGTGGTCGAGCAGCGCGTCCGGGATGGTCGTCGGCTCGATGGAGGAAATGCGGATGCGCTCCACTCCGGCGATCCGTTCCAGACGGCGGATCAGATCCAGCAGCGAGAGTCCGCCCGAGGCGTACCGCCCGACGTTGACCCCGGTCAGTACCAGCTCGCGGTGTCCCCGCGCGGCCAATTCCTCAGCCTCCCGGAGCACGTCCTCGGGCCGGCGGCTCCGCTCGTGCCCGCGCGCAAACGGGATGATGCAGAAGGAGCACATGAAATCGCAGCCGTCCTGGACTTTGAGGTTGGCGCGCGTGGACTGGTAGTCACCCGCCCCGGCTAGGACGAAGTCTTCCCGATCGATCCTCCGCGTGTGCATAACCTCTGGGGCCGCCTGCTTGCGCAGCGCGGGAGGCGCGGGAAGGTAGTCGGGGAGACTCATCTTGTACTGGGCGCCCACGATCAGATCGAGGCCGGGCACGTGACGGAGCGCCTCGGCACCGGTTTGGGCGTAGCAGCCGGTGACGGCCACAAAGGCGCGCGGTGAATGCCGCAGCGTCCGTCGGACGAGATACCGGCAGTCGGTCTCGGCGTGCTCCGTGACAGAGCAGGTGTTCAGCACGAGCAGATCAGTCGGCTGTCCGAACTCCACCAAATGATAGCCGTCCCGCCTCAAGCGATCCGCGAGCAGGGCGGTTTCGGCCTGGTTCAGACGGCATCCGATGGTATGGAGTGAGGCTCTGGGTTGCGCGGCTTGCATCGTAGCGACATTATAGGAAAGGTCTCCGGAGACGGCAAGTGGCTTACGATTCGTCGGTTGACGGAGCCGGCCCTTCTTGTGTTAAGATTTTTCCCTATGATGAAACGACTGCGAGAGGCGCTACTCCTCGCCGTGATCGGCCTGGCGCTCGTTATTCCTCGCACGAGCTGGGCGAAGGAAGGCCTTCCCGTCGAACCCGACGAGAACCTGAAGGTGGATGAACTATACGACCATGAGGCGCGGCTGTATCTTCAACTGTTTTCCCTGAAGGGCGACGGTGTCGTGGATTACGTCACCGGCCGCTCCGTGCTGGAACATGCGCGGAGCAATTATGGGAATCCGGTCTATTACACCGAGCCCTACCCCCTATTCTACTGGTGGAACCATACGATGTGGAACGACCCGGAGCGGGATGGGGTGAACGGGAACGAGAAGGTGTATCAGGAGAACATCGATTTCGATCGGTCCCGCTACAAGCCCTGCCTCTTCAACGGCCAGCCCTGCTGATCGGCCCGTCTGTTTCCGTCTCTCGGGTCTTCATCCAAGTGATTTGCCGGTTGGGTTATCGGTCCAGCGCCTGACCCACGGCAGCAGGGCGAAGGCCGGCATGGCAAGCAGGCAGGTCAGCGCAAAATACGAGGCATACCCAAGCTGCTCCGCGGCAAACCCGGAGAAGCCTCCGGCCACGACCCGGGTCAGTCCGAACATCGCGCTGAGCAGGGCGTACTGCGTCGCGGCGTGGGATTTACTGCAAAGGCTCATCAGGAACGCCAGGAAGGGCGAGGTGCCCAGGCCGCCGCAGAACGACTCCACCAGCGACGCGGTATACATCAAGGGCGTCGAAGGGGGAAGGGCGGCGGCGGCAGCATAGACGAGGTTGGAGCCGGCCTGGAACACCCCCAGCACCCACAAGGCGCGGAAAATGCCCCATCTCTCCGTCAGCAGGCCGCCAAGCAGAGCGCCGGCGATGGTACTGACGGCCCCGACCGTACCGGGCACGATCCCAATCTCGACCGGCGTGAACCCCCGGTCCACCCAGAAGGGCTTGATCATCGGCCCCAGCGCCATGTCGCCCAGCTTGAAGGTCAGGATGAACAGCGCCACACCGGCGAAGCCCGGCCTCAAGAGAAAATGGCGCAACGGGGCGATGACTGCTTGCGCCAGCCGGCTGGGGCGTGGTTCCACGAGGTCGCCCCTTGGGAACGCAAGGGGGCTCCGGCGACAAATCACGGCTGACAGGGCGAGCACAGCCGCCGCAATGATCAAGGTCCAGGTCCATCCGATGAGTCCGCCCAGCGCGACGAACAGCCCGCCGGCCACGATCAACGCCACCCGGTAGGCGGTCACGCGCACCCCGTTGCCGGATCCCAGTTCGTGTTTATCCAGCAGTGTGATCGTATAGGCGTCAATCGCAATGTCTTGGGTCGCTGAGAGCAGGGCCAGCACGAGGAGCAGCATCCACCAGGACACGCCGATGTGGCTCGGGTCCTGAAACAACACGCCCAGCAACCCGAGGGCCAGCGCTGCCTGGCACCAGACGATCCAGGTCCGGTATTGTCCCCAGAGGTCCACGGCGGGGGCCCAGATCCATTTCAGCATCCAGGCAAGACCGACGACGTTCAGCAGGCCGATCTGGGCCAGGCTCACGCCGTGGATACGGAAGTAGACCGGAAAGGTGTCTATGAGGAGACCAAAAGGAAACCCTTCGGCGAAGTACAGCACCCCCACCCAGAAGAGTTTTTCACGGGTGGTCATGAACCTGGATGCAAGGCGGAACCGGCCGTCTTCAGGAAAAGAGGGAGGCTGTCGGTACGACGATTATGACGGCCAGTCATGCCGGCAGTTTGCGCTGCAGATACAGAATGAACAGCATGAGGACCGGCAACGGGGCAAAGAGGAACGGAACCAGCCAGAGCCAGGCGTTTTTGGCGCGCACCCGCGACTGGTCGATCATCCACACGAAGACCCAGATGACCAGGCCGGTGTAGTTCAAGGTGAGCCAGCGGGTCGTGTGGACCTTCAGATTACTCGAGGCGGCTCCTGGACTCTGGATCAGAAACCACACGAGGAAGATCGCGAAGGCGGCGAGTAACCCGATGACGATCCGTTTGCTCCACACGTACATGTCAACCTCCCTCATCCGGTTCAGTGCATCGCGCCGCGGTGGGCGGGTGAGAGGGAAGATAGGCGACACGCGTCGAATTGTCAAACAATGGGCGGCTGCCTGCGCATCAGCGGGAAGCTTGACTCGTTGTGACAGCCGGTCCATGATGCGCCGGCGCCGGGCCCCGCCGTATCGCCCGGCTTCGCTCTATCGAACAAGCGATGGGACAAGCAAACGATGAGCAATGCAGGTCTGGCTCTCGTGGCGGTGCTGCTGGCGGCCTGTGCGGGGCTGGCGGGGACAAACCCGACGACGCAGGACTATGAGGCGTTCTTGGTCGCGTCGCTGAGCCGGGCGCTTGATCAGATGGAGCAGGCCGAGACGAGGCGTGACCGGGAGGTGATCCGTCATCTGCTTCGGACCAAAGGCCAACAGGTCATCGACGTCCTTATTCGTTCGAACACCGTGCGACACAATTACGGGTTCTTCAGCATCTTTGAAACCCATGTCGTGGATCTTCGCGTGCGTGTGGTGGGGATAGGAAACCGGTTCGTTCCGATGGATGACGTGGAGCTGATCACCAGGAAGCTCGGACAACTCATGCTTTAATCAGCCTGCCCGATTTGCCCCTGAAAACTCTCCCCGCTTGTTGATAACTGCGACCTGACTGCGTCTCCGACCGCTCCAATGGCCGGAATTTGAATTTCACAGGTTGTTCCCGGCTATCCACAATATGTTGTATATTTCTCTCTTGACAAACCCCAGATTTAGGCCTATAGTCCCCCCCGTTTTTTCCTACCGGCTTACTAGTTGTCTGGCGATGAGAGGGAACGTGATGGCCGTCCCTGGTTTTCACAAGCTCCCGGATACCCAGCCTGACAACCAGTTTTCATTAGAAAATTCAATAGCATAAGTGGATGCCTCGTTTCACTCAGCATCCGCTTTGTCTCTGTATGCCTGGGTTTCGCAGCGCCATCGCCGGAGCCGAAGTTCCGGAGTGCTGAACAGCGAAGGAGGGTTGACGTGAGGATCGAGCGCCGATTCACGCGGAAGGGAAAGAGCCCCTACGAGGGCATGCAGTTCGTGAAGCGTTCTTCTGAGATCAAAAACCCAGACGGCTCCACCGTCTTCAAATTGGACAACATTGATGTCCCTGGCCGGTGGACCCAACTCGCGGTGGATATCCTTGCACAGAAATATTTTCGCAAGGCCGGTATCCTCCAGGTCGGGACGGACGGGAAAGTTCTCACCGGACCGGACGGCAAGCCGGTGCTGGGCGCCGAACGCGACGCGCGCCAGGTGTTCCACCGGATGGCCGGCTGCTGGAGCAACTGGGGCAAGAAATTCGGTTATTTCACGACGAAAGAGGACGCCTCGGCGTTCTACGACGAAGTCTGCCACATGCTGGCCCGTCAGATGGCGGCGCCGAACTCGCCGCAATGGTTCAACACCGGCCTTTTCTACGCGTATGGTCTGACCGGACCGGCTCAGGGGCATTACTACGTCGATCCCGGTTCCCGCGAGGTCGTCCGGGCGAAGAATGCGTTCGAGCGCCCGCAGGTGCATGCCTGTCAACCCTATCACGCCCTCGTCTCCACCCCGCAGGGTCCGGTGCCAATCGGCGACATTGTGACGAGGGCACTGATCGGTCTTGAGGTCTACGACGGTAAGGACAGAGGAATGGGGACCACACGGGTCGTGGCGGTGAAGGCCAATGGCTCAAAGCCGGTCTTTCGCGTCGTGCTCAAGAACGGGGCTTGCGTCGAGGCGACAGGCGACCACCTCGTGTACGCTCTTGATACACGTCGCACCCCCGGCACCTGGCGGCGCGTGGATGAGCTGGCCCCAGGCATACGGTTAGTGCTGTCCACCCGGACCGCAGTGGTCAAGCAAGCAGGCGAGCTGGAAGCCTCCGAAGCAGCGCTGGCCGGCTGGCTGCAGGGCGATGGCTTCGTCGGGCAATATGAGCACGGGACGAATCGCAGCCGGACGCTCGAGTTCATGACGATCGATAAAGACGAGTTTCAGCACGTCCTGGATAGAGTCCAGCAGGTCTTCGAGGGGATTCACTATCACATTCGGTGGGTAGAGACGCGAACGCCGGGTTTGGATGTCCGGCGAATTCGCCTCTATGGCGAAGCCCTCAGACCGTTTGTAGAGAAGTACGGACTGCTCCGGCGCTCTGCTGACCACGTCGTCCCGTCTGTCATTTTGACTGCCGGGATTCAGGCCCAGGCCGCGTATCTCCGGGCCCTCTTCCAGGCCGACGGCATGGTGCGCCTTCGCAGACGTGAACGCCCCCTTCGCAAGGCGGACATTGTGCTGACCACTACGTCGCAACCGTTGGCGCTGGGTATCCAGGCTCTTCTACTAAACCTGGGGATCTATTCCCGCATCCTGCGGGGTGTGGAAAAGCGGGAGAATCGGCAGGTGCCTTTCTTTGTCTCGATCGGCTATGCGGAGGCCAGAGCC
>JBOHOM010000156.1:0-8118 GCA_050731075.1 Nitrospiraceae bacterium | reverse complement strand
GCATTCGAGGGGTCGAGACCGGAAAAGTGCGGGTCGAAGATGCCCACGGAGCGCCGCCGACCATTCCATTCTGGCGGGGAGAAGCCCCGTCGCGCACCCAAGAATTATCCGCCGAGGTCGCCGCAGTCCGGGCTGAGTTGGATCGACTCATTCCGAAGGAAGCAGTCCCCGAGCCTGACTTACCCCTTACCCCTCACCCCTTACCCCTCACGTGGCTTCAAACGGAGTGCGGCCTGGACCGCCGGGGCGCCGAGCAGGCCGTGGCCTATGTCGCGGCCGGCCGAGCGGTGCTGGGGACGGTGCCGACCCATCAGACCATCATTGCGGAACGGTTCTTTGACGAAGGGGGCGGGATGCAACTGGTGCTGCACGCGCCGTTCGGGGGCCGGCTCAACCGTGCCTGGGGCCTGGCGCTGCGGAAGCGGTTCTGTGTGACGTTCGACTTCGAACTGCAGGCCGCCGCGACGGACGAGGGGATCGTGATCTCGCTGGGAGAGCGGCACAGCTTCCCGCTGGAGTCGGTCTTCGGGTTTCTCCGTGCCGAGACCGTCCGCGAGGTGCTGATCCAGGCCATCCTGGCTGCGCCGATGTTTGCCAGTCGCTGGCGCTGGAATGCCACACGCGCGCTGGCGCTGCTTCGGTTCGCCAACGGGCGCCGGGTCCCGCCGCAGATCCAGCGGATGCGCGCGGAGGACCTGCTGGCCGCCGTCTTTCCCAGCGCGCTGGCCTGCCGGGAGAACCAGCCGGGAGAGGTGACCGTGCCTGGTCACCCGCTGGTCCAGGAGACCGTGCGCGACTGTCTGACCGAGGCGATGGATGTAGACGGGCTGACGGCCCTGCTGCGGCGGATTGAACGGGGAGAGATCCGGTGCCTCGCGCTGGATACACCGTCGCCGTCTCCCTTCTGTCACGAGATCCTGAACGCCAACCCCTATGCCTATCTCGATGACGCGCCGCTGGAAGAACGCCGGGCGCGAGCGGTGGAAATGCGCCGGAGCCTGCCGCCCGAGCTCGCCGGCGACCTCGGCGCGCTGGACCCGGCTGCCATTGCGGAGGTCGCGGAAGAATCCTGGCCGGTGGTGCGCGATGCGGATGAGCTCCACGATGCGTTACTCACGCTGATCTGGCTCCCTGAGGAGCAGGCGGGCACCTGGGGGACGTACTTGCCGGCACTGATCTCGGCCGGACGTGCGACCGTTGTTACGGCGAGAAGCGAGAGGTCAGAGGCACTAGGCTTACTCGTTACGCGTAACGCGTCACGCGTGACGAGTTCAGCTTTCTCGTCTAGTGCACCGAGTCCCTCGCCCAGCTCCGTGCGAGGCTGGGTGGCGGCCGAGCGACTGGGTTCTGTGCGAGCGGTCTTTCCCGAAGCCGAGCTCAGTCCGATGGTCGGCGAGATGGGCGAGACGCGACCGGATCGAGGTGAAGCGCTGTTGACGATCGTGCAGGGTTGGCTGGAGAGCACTGGTCCCACCACCGCCGAAGAACTGGCAGAAAAACTCTATCTCTCAACGCAAGATGTCAATGGCGCCCTGCTTCAACTTGAGTCCCAGGGCCAGGTCTTGCGCGGTCGGTTCACATCAGCCCAGGCTAGGGGCGAGGGGCGAGAGGCTATGGGTGAGGCCAAGAGTTCTTGCCCATTGCCTCGTGCCTCTGGCCTATTGCCTGCCGCGGGCGCTAGCGCGCTCGCGGTTGAATGGTGCGACCGTCGCCTCCTGGCCCGCATCCACCGCCTCACCATCGGGAAGCTCCGGCGGGAAATCGAACCGGTCACGGCGGCGGAATTCATGCGGTTCCTGTTCCAATGGCAACACGTCGCGCCCGGGTCCCGGTTGCACGGCGAGGCGGGCCTCCTCGAAGTGGTCCGCCAACTGGCCGGCTTCGAGGCAGCCGCCTCGGCCTGGGAGCGCCATCTGTTGCCGTTGCGGATCGCGAAGTACGATCCTGAACTGCTGGACCGACTCTGCTTGAACGGCGCGGTCATGTGGGGCCGGCTGACTCCTCATCCCCGCCTCGACCTGGAGCCGGACGCCGGGCGGTCGCACCGGATCGTCCCTTCCAGCGTCGCGCCGATCAGCCTGTTCCCGCGGGAGGAGGCCGAATGGCTGCTGGGCCTGTTCGGGGAGGGGAGGGGTGAGGGTGTCATGCCGGTGCTGAGTCCGGTCGCCCAGGATCTTCGGCGCTACTTGCACGGGCGCGGGGCCAGCTTCTTCGCCGACTTGACCAAGGGCACCGGCCATCTCCAGTCCGAAGTGGAAGATGGGTTGTGGGAACTGGCCGCGGCAGGGCTGGTCACGGCGGACGGATTCGATAACCTGCGCGCCCTGCTGGATCCTCGTCGCCGGCGCGCGCAGGGTCGCGAGCGCGCGAGGCGCCCCCGCCATGGAGCCGGCCGTTGGTCGCTGCTATGGCCCCCTTCGCCGCTTACGGCGGCTGGGGCCGCAGGCATGGGGCACGAGGCACGAGGCAATGGGCATGAGATCCCAGGTCCCACTTTAGCCGAAAAAATAGCTCGCCAGTTGCTCCGCCGCTACGGGGTCGTGTTCCGCGATTTGCTGGGGCGTGAGTCACAGAGTCTGGCGTGGCGGGATCTGTTGGTGCAGTACCGGCGGATGGAGTCGCGCGGAGAAATTCGGGGCGGACGCTTTGTGGGGGGCTTCACCGGCGAGCAGTTCGCGCTGCCGGCGGCCGTGGAGGCTCTCCGAGCGATGCGGCGGGCGAGTCCCGGGGCTGGAGCTCAGGAGATCAGGCTTTCAGGCGCCGATCCCTTGAACCTGGCGGGCGTGATTCTGCCCGGCCCCCGAGTGCCGGCGGTGCCGGCCAACTACGTGGTGTTCCGGGACGGCATTCCGGTCAGGTCCGGGGCCATGCCTGATCCCGGACCTTCGGACAGCCTCCCGATCGGCTTGACGGAGGGCAGGGCCCTCCGAAGCCCGTGAGGTGATTAATTAGTTACAACTGTCTTGTTCAGGGTCGGATCAGACTTCAGCGCCTGATGCAATACCGCCAACATTTCGCCGGGCGTGGTTCGCTCGGAGACGAACAAGATCGGGTACTTCTCCCTCGTGAGGGTAAAGAATTCAGCCCGATGGTCTCCCGGCACGCCTAACAATGTCCCCAGCGAGGCAAGATATTCCCCCCGGCCTTGGGCCATGTCCTGTTTCAGGTTCTCAAAATTGAGGGTCGTGAATGCGATCGTCTTGTACTCGCTCTTCACCAGGCCGTCACCCGTGTACCACAGTCCCGGGGTTGTTGAGGAAATGGTGTCCGTGGTGTTGTCGGTCGTGCAGGCTGAGGACGCAAGCAGGAACACCGCCATCGCGAACAGAGATAGGGAGATGTGCGTCGGGATCCTCATGGCAAGCCCTCCTGGGTTGTGTTGCCTGGACAAGAGAGACTGATGCATCCCAATGAAATCAAGCTAGCAGCCGAACCACAGTCTGTCAAGGAGTGCCCCATATATATGGCCCAGAACTGGATCGAGGTTCGAATAGATAGCTCTGTGGACTCGGGTGAGCTGCTGGACCAGCTCGACGATCCTGCCGTGACCGGCGCCTGGCAGGAAAACGGCGTGATCCGTCTGTTCTGGCCGGCCGACCGGTGGAACCCGGATGTCCTCCAGGATATCAGACAGGTGTTGAGGGAGATAGGAAAGGAAATGGAGCAGCCGGGTATCACGGTTGACTCGCTGCCCGATCGAGATTGGAATGCGGTCTGGGCGCGATCCGTCAGACCGGTCCGAATCGGGCGGCGCATCGTCATCAGGCCCAGTTGGGACCGCACAGATCTGGCGCCTGGCGAGATCGAACTGATCATCGATCCCAAACAGGCGTTCGGCACCGGCCATCATGCGACGACCCGGTTGCTGGTCGAATGGCTGGAGAAGGTGATCCGCGCCGGCCAGCGGGTGCTGGATGTGGGCACCGGCAGCGGGATCCTGGCCATGGTGGCCCTGCGTCTGGGGGCGGCATCGGCCCTGGGGATCGACAGCGACCCGGTCGCGATCCAATGCGTGCTGGAGTATGCCGCCGCCAACCGATTCGGTACGGAATTGGAGCTTCGCACCGCCACGCTGGCAGAGCTGAGGGGTGTCGGAGCCACACGGGCTCATGTCGTGGTGGCGAATTTGGACCGTCGAACCCTGCAGGAGTCAGCGGGCATGTTTCGGTCTCATCTCGATCGCGGCGGGAGGCTCCTGCTCTCGGGAGTACATCCTGAGCATCAGGCTGAAATCTCTGACGCGTTTGCAGCGGCAGGTGGAGTGGTGCGGCACGCGAGGCAGCGTGACGGGTGGCTGGCGCTTGAAGTGACCTTTCCCGCCGTGTAGGATGCTTCCCCGTCATGAGCCGGCCCCGTTTCCCCGTGCGTCCGCACGTCCATCAGATCAATGTCTCCAACGGCGGCGTGCCGAAGCACCCGGTACCCGAGGCCCACATCACGGTGGACGGCGTGGTGGGGGATCGCCAGCGCAGCCCCAAGATCCACGGAGGGCCGGACCGGGCGGTCTGCCTCTTCTCGTTGGAGGTGATCGAGGCATTGCGCGCCGAGGGACATTCGATCGCGCCGGGTTCCAGCGGGGAGAACCTGACGCTGGCGGGGCTCGATTGGGTCCAGCTCAAACCAGGCGACCGGTTGGGCATCGGGGAGACGGTCCGGCTGGAAATGGTCAGCTACACCGCGCCGTGCCAAAATAACGCCGCCTGGTTCAAAGAGGGGAACTTCACGCGGATTTCCCAAAAGCGGCACCCGGGTTGGAGCCGGCTCTACGCACGCGTGCTCACCGAGGGCATTGTGAAACAAGGAGACAAGGTTCAGGTTGAGGTTAAGGTTGAGGAATCCAGGTAGCCTGAAGCAGTTCGAATTTCCAAGTTCAAAGTTGTCGGGGCAGCCAACATCGAACATCGAACGTCCTTAGCCTCAGCCTCAACCTCAGCCTTAACCTTTCTGGCGAATTCGATGATGCCACGCGTGCTCGAACCTGAGTTGATGAATGATCCCGAGCAGGCCCTGGCCTATGCCAAGGCGGACTTCGAGGAGGAGAACCAAGGCTTCGTCGACCGGTTCCGTACGTACTACCCGGACTTGACGGAGGGCCACGTGCTGGACCTCGGCTGCGGTCCGGCCGATATCCCGATCCGGTTCGTCCGTGCGCTGCCCGGATGCCGGGTGACCGGCGTGGACGGCTCTCCGGCCATGATCCGGCTCGCCGAGGAGGCGGTGCGGGCCGCCGGGCTCACCGACCGGATCTCGCTGCGCTGCGAGCGCGTCCAGACGTTTGCCCTCCCGGAGCCGGCTGACGCCGCCATGTCCAATAGCCTCGTGCACCACCTCGCGAACCCCCTGCAGTTCTGGTTCACGCTCAAGAAGCTGGTCAGGCCCGGCTCGTTTGTCCTGGTGATGGACCTGCTGCGTCCCGAGTCGCCGGAGGCGGCGCAGGCGATCGTGGATCAGTATGCGGCCGGCGAGCCGGCGATTCTCCGGCGAGACTTCTATCATTCACTGCTGGCGGCTTTTACGGAGGACGAGGTCGCGGCGCAGTTGGCCGAGCTGAACCTCAGCCGTCTCCTGATCGACGTCCCGGACGACCGCCATTGGGTGGTGGGGGGACGGTTGTATTAGGGGTGGCCTGGGTGATCCCTGTGCTCGGACTGAGAAGGGACGGCCCGACCGCCCTTCGTGCTCGCGCATCGCGCACCTAAGAAGGTGCTCGCTGGACGCGCGCAGTAAAGGGCAGTCAGGCCATCCCTCTTGATGTGAGGATAAGAACATCAAGTTAAAGGGCGCAGTGAGGATCACCCAGACCACCCCGAGTGAGAGTTGAGATGTGGCAACGTTGGCAGGTCTGTTTGATCATGCTAGCCGTCTTAAAATTCATGCTCTGGGTGATTCCCGCTGATGCGCAGCTCGAGCGGTTGCGGAAGCTGCAGAAGGAGCCCGAGGCCATCAAGGGAGAGGATGCGCCCATGGTGATGATTGCAGCGGGAGAGTTCGCCATGGGCGTGGACGGCACGATCGGGCTGGATGACGAGCGCCCCCGCCACATGGTCTGGCTGGATGCGTACCACATGGATCTCTACGAGGTGACCACCAGCCGCTACGCGAGATTTCTGGCTGCGACCGGCCGCACGCCGCCGTGGCTATGGGACATGGTCAACCTCGCCGTTCACGGCGATCGGCCGGTGATCGGGGTGGACTGGAATGACGCTGATGCGTACTGCCGCTGGGCCGCGAAGCGTCTGCCGACCGAGGCCGAGTGGGAGAAAGCGGCACGGGGCACAGACGAACGGCAGTTTCCGTGGGGCAATCACGCCCCCACCACAGAAGTGGCGAACTTCGCCGTAGGAGCGCGGTTCAGCTATAGTCAGGCCTTGATGCCGGTGGGTCGGTACGAGAAGGGCAAGAGTCCGTTCGGCCTCTTTGACATGGCCGGGAACGTCTGGGAATGGGTGCAGGACTGGTATAAGGCCGACTATTACGTGGAAACTCCCGCGCGCAATCCGACCGGGCCGGAGGAGGGGCAGTTCAAGGTGCTGCGCGGGGGGTCCTGGTCCGAGCTACCCAAGTACCTGCTCACGTACGGGCGCTTCAAGCTGCCCCCGACCACGCAGAACAGTTATACCGGCTTCCGCTGCGCGAAATCTGCAACAGGGGATAAGTGACGAGTGATGAGTCTGGTGACTCGTCACTGTTTCACGGCCGGACAAGGACAGCGGCAATGACAAGCACAGTCAGTGCAGTGAGCACGGTCAGATAGACCGTCACGCTGCGGTCTCCGACCCAGGCCGTCTGCCACTCCTCCGGGTACAGCGCCTTCTCCACCGAGTACAGCCCCTCCTCGTAGAGCCCCAGGACCCGTTCGATTTCGATCAGCGCTTGTTTGGCTAACCGGTGGCGATTGCGCTGCTGGAGAATCAGGTAGGAGAAGATCGCCGAAAACAGCGCCACGCCGCTGATGGCAAAGAGCGCCATGGTGAAGTGAGGGCGGGGATTGGACGGGACGGCCAGCATCGTGATCAACAGCAAAACCAGGAACGCGCTCGCGAAGGCGGTCAGCCGCATCATTTGCTCGCGGCGCCGGAAGATCTCCTCCTTGTACCAGGGGTAGAGGATTTTCAGCACCTCCAGTTGTTCCTCGCGCAAGTCGTGGGTGCCGGGCATTGTCGGGCCTCGTTGTTCAGTTGAGTCCGTTTATTCCGTTGAGTCAGTCAACGAACCTAACCGACCTAACGGACAAAACAGACCTAACGGCATTTTTAAAGATGCGTGGTCAACCAGTCAGCCAGCAGCCCGGTCATCGTCTGAAAGTCCTCGGGTCTGGAATACCTATGGTCCGCGCCGTTCACGAGTTCCAGGCGCTTCTCGGCGCGAATCGCATCGAACAGCCGGCGGCTTTGGTGAAGCGGGACCGATTCGTCTCGATCGCCCTGGACGATCATGACCGGCGCCCTGATCGACTCCGCGGCCTTGTACGCGTCGTACGTCAGGCAATCTTCATAGAACTCGAAGCGGAGGGGAAAAGGTTCAGATCCGCCGGTCACGTTCGGGATCACGTTCATGCGCCTCCACCGGTCCATCCCGGCCTCTCCGAACTCCAAACGTAGAATCTCGGGAAAGTCCAACGCCGGACATTTGAGCGCGAGCGCCGACAGGAGGATCCCCTGGGGGGCCGGTTGGCTGGCGGCGACGAGGGTGGCGATCAGGCCGCCGAAGCTGGAGCCCATCAGTCCGAGCCGGCTGTAGCCGCGGGACGCCACCAGATCCAGGGCGGCGCGGGCCTGAGCGACGGCTGCGGACGTCGTGATGCGCTCAAATGGACCCTCGCTGTCACCCTGGCCGAAAAAATCAAACCGGAAGGTGGCGATCCCCCGTTCAACGAGCAGGGCCGTGAGGGCTTTGTTGGTCGAGCTGTCCTTGTTGGAGAGGAACCCATGGCACAGGACCGTCAGTCGGTCCGAGCCGTCCTGGGGGGTGGCCAGGATTCCGGAGACCGCGCGGCCCGCCGGATCCGCAAACGTGAGGGCCTGCTCCATGGCGGGGATTCTAGCCCGGATTATTCAGGAATATCCACTGCGGCAGCGGAGACGGCGGCGAGTCGAAGCAAGGATCGTGAAGGAACTG
>JBOHOM010000155.1:0-25781 GCA_050731075.1 Nitrospiraceae bacterium | reverse complement strand
CGATCAGGCGGTCCCGATTGACCCGTCTGACGGCATAGCTGAATTCGCCGTCGCCAAGGATCACCACGGTTGCTTCGCCGTCGCCCCGCTGGACCTCAACCTTGGTCATGGTCTTCGCCGCCGCGCTCGGCTGGCTTGTCGGTGCCGAGGCGGACATCTCGGGAGCGGTCGCGGCCAGCGATTCGGCGCTCGGCTCCTGAGCATTACGCGCGGGCTCGCCCCCTGCGGGAGCTTTGGGGAAGTCGATGAAGAGTCGGGTGCCCTCGATTCGAACATCAGGCTTCACTGCCGCGGTCAGCGTAAAGACCAGCCGGATCCCCTCTCGAGGCTTTGCCACTTCCGTGGGGGTCACGTCGAGCACCGGCGGCTTGTTCAGCTTCATGCGTGCGAGTCCTCTGCCCTTGGAGAACCCGGGCAAGTCGACCGTGACGCTGGCCGGTTCGACGCTGCTGGACATGGAATAGACCACGGGGCGTCCGCCGTCCACCTCGACTCGAAGCCGGTCACCCAGGTCGGCAATCCCGATGCGCTCCAGAGGCGTGGTCTCCTGGATCGAGATGCCGCTCTCAGCCGGAAGATGCACACAGGAGAGGAGCCCCTGCAGAGCCACTAT
Organism: Nitrospiraceae bacterium; assembly: GCA_050731075.1. Lineage (GTDB taxonomy): Bacteria > Nitrospirota > Nitrospiria > Nitrospirales > Nitrospiraceae > 40CM-3-62-11. The sequence goes on along the minus strand of JBOHOM010000155.1, from coordinate 25,168 downwards.
GACGACGACCGTGATGGCGTACCTGTCTCTCTCGCTCATTCTGAGCTCTCTTTCTCATGCAGGCGCTTAATGTATTCACGCACCTGCTGCTTCCCGTATACATCCGTAAATCGCTCCTGGACGATGACGGAGTTCTCCGTGATGGCACTGACCACGCCGTTGTTCGGCCCGATGCGGGTGCCGGCGCGAACCGTATAGCCTTTTCCGTCCGGTGTCTGCACCATGGCGTTGTAGCCGAATCCCCCCCACACGATTCCCATCAGACTGAGTTCTGTGACGCCCACGCGCTGGAGCGGCGGGAGGTTGAGGTTCTCCTCTCCCGGGTGCTCGCCCTGCAAGATGATTGCGGCGAACGGGTCCCGCCTCCCCGACGGATCGTAGGAATAGCCGAACTGTCCCGCATCTGGAGCCGGTGGCGCGGGGACCGGCGCGGCACCGGCAGGCGGGCTCCCCGGAACCGCCGCGGCAGCGGAGGGGTTGGCGCTATTCGCCCCGCCTGCCGGCGATGCCGGTTTCACGGGGGTGACCTGGGCGAGCCGCAGAGACTCAACTCCGTACCCCGCGGACAGCCCAGCTGCGGAGCCTATCACCCCGATCACCGCCACTGAGGTCAACACCCTCCCTCCACACCACCAGCGGTACCGATTCACCGTACCTCCCGAACACGAGCCGTTGCGTCGGCCATCGCGTGCAGCACTTATTTCGCCTTCGCCGCCGGCACGGGCGCCTTGGGTTCCGGGGTCGCAACAAACGCGGTCAATTCGAATACCGTCTGGATCACCACACGACTCCGTTCGATCTTGGCCGAGCCCATGCGCACATCGGACACGTTCACGATCCGCGGGAGTTTGTTGATATGGTCAAAGAACAACGCGGCCGTATGGTAGCCTCCCTCCACCTCAACGCTGACCGGCATTCTGATAAACAGCTTCGAGGGATCTTCAGCCTGGCTTGAAGGCCTCCAGAGCTTGATGTCAAGACCCAGCCTGACGCCAAGGTCCGACAGTTGCTTGAGCAGCATGACCGCTTCTTCCTGGGGTGGCAGCCGCTCCTTCTTTTTCGCCAGCTCAATCTCGAGCTGCTTGTTCGCTGCGATCAATTCGTCCAGGTGTTTCACTTTGAGCGTGAGTGTCTGAATCTCGTTGTCGAGCCTGACGAGCTCACCCTGCAGGCTCTCGATCATCTGGTTCTTGGGCAACACGACGAAGTTATAAAACGCCGAGACAATGCCTCCCACGATCACGACGAGCATGAGAATCTTCTGCATCGCCGGAACCGTGCGGAGAGACTCGAGATTGAGCTTCGGAAGCTCCACGTTAACCCTTCAAGGAAAAGTTGAGCTTGAACTGATACAGATTGAACTTCTGCTCTGTCCCGGCGCGCGATTCCGCCAACAGAATGTTGGTGAAGAAATTGGTCCTTCGGAGGTTGTTCACAAACTCGACCACGTCGTCGTTGCTCATGGCGCGGCCCTCAAGCTCCACGTCATTCCCCCTCACGTGCAAGCGCACCAACCACAGCTTGAGAGGGTCCAGGCTTTGGCTCACGTGATCCAGCACACGGACCGGGCCGGCTCGTGATTTTTCGAGTTGTTCGATGATACGGTTTTTCTCCTCGAGGAGTTTCTTCCTCCTCTCGAAGTCCTCGACCTGTTTGACCTTTTCCTGCAGGGCAACCAGTGTTTTCTCCTTCCCCTGCTTGTCGAGTTGTTTGGACTCTATCTCATGATCCAGCACCCCGGAGTAAAACATGCACACCACAATCGTCAGCGCAACCAGCCCGAGACCCCCGGCCAGCTCGGCACGGACGTCCATCTGCTGTTTGATGGCCTTGGCTCGAGGTCCGGGGAGAAGATTGATCCGGATCATCGGTCACCGATCCTTCTCATCGCCAAGCCAACGCTGACTGCGGCGAGCGGGGCGAGTTCGGCCAGCGTCTCTCGCGTCACATCACACGAGGAGGTCTCAATCTGCTTGAACGGGTTGGCCACCATCACTGGGACCCCGAGTCGATCGGTGAGTTGCTGCGCCAACCCCTCCAATTTTGCGCAGCCTCCACAGAGGAGTAGCTTGTTGACCTCCTGATCAGGGTACGTGGTCTTTAAATAGTCCACCGATCTCGCGATTTCCGACGAGATCTCTGCGTGCACTCCGTCGATCACGCTCGCCACCGCTTCCGCGTCGATGCCCTCACGTCGCTCACCCTTCTTCGCCGCTTCAGCCTCCTCGTACGGCACACCCATCTCCCTCTGAATGGCCTCGGTATAGCGGTTGCCTCCAATCGAGATATCGCGCGTGAGGAGGGACGTCTCGCCCTTCACGATGTTGACATTCATCACACTGGCGCCGATATTGACCAGCGTCACAATGTCTTCAGGGCTTGGGGGGTAATTGATACCGTACATGTTTTCGATGGCGAAGGCGTCCACGTCCAGGATCACCGGATTGAGCCCCGCCGTTTTCACAAGTTCCGATAATTCGGTCACCTTGTCCTTTTTCGCCGCCACTAAGAGAAGGGACATTTGAGACTGCCCGTCATCTGACTGTTCGTTCGGGTTCAGGATGTGGAAGTCGATATTGACCTCGTTGATATCGAACGGAATGTACTGCTCTGCAGCCAGCCTGACTTGGCCCTCAAGTTCCTCATCCGGCAGGGGAGGCAGGTTGATTTTCTTCACGATCACTGAGTGGCCCGAGATCGACATCGCCACATTCTTGAGTTTGACGTTGTGCTCCCCAATGAGCTCCTTGATGGCGCTCACCACCCGTCCTGAATCCATGACGGTCCCGTCTACGATCACCTCAGGTTCCAGAGGCTGGATCCCAAATTTCTGCAAGAGGTAATTACCTCTCGCCTGTTTCATCTGGACCAGCTTGATGGCGCTGGACCCGATGTCCAACCCCAGCAAATCCCGCTTGGCTCCAAACAGCGATCCAATGTCAAAAGACAATAGTGGCCGAAACTTCATCTCGACCTCGGCTAGGGGGTCTCACAGCGCGTTCGGATGATCCGTTGTATTTCCTTGATGTTCTGAGACGAGTACACCCGCCAATTGCGCCAATCACGTCTGGGCCCTGAAATCATGCCTTCGCGTTCCCACCGAAACAGGGTGGCACGAGAAACATCGAACAGTTTGCACACGTCGTTCGTCTTGAATCGCTTCTTCGAATTCGGTTTCACGCTCTCCACTCGCCGGCCAGAGGGCAGAAGGAGAAGATTTTACGCTGGTTTACTCGTTTGAGTATAGTCAATATATTAGGGCTGTCAAGCAAACGATGAATGTTGGGAGCGGCACCGCCAGCACCGTGTGAAACGGGTGGTTCCTTGAGGCTGTGTCAGGATTTGTGAAGGTCGCGGTGCCGAAGTAAGACCTGGTGCCCTGACCCGGCGAAGCTGTCCCGCAACCGGGACGCAATCGCCACCGAGCGGTGTCGCCCACCCGTGCAGCCGATGGCCACAGTCAGATAACTGCGCCGCTCTCTTTGGAAGCACGGGATCAGGAACTTGCAGAGAGCCTCGAGGTGCCCAAGGAACGTAACGGCGTCGTGATCATCCAAGACATAGGACTGGACCCGTGGATCTTCCCCGCTCAGCCGCTTCAGGTCCTCGACAAAGTTCGGATTCCGCAAGAACCGCACGTCAAACACCAGGTCAGCCTCATACGGGACCCCGAACTTAAAGCCGAAGGTCAACAGCGAGATGGTCAGCCGGCGATCCTGATCCCGTTGCAGATAGTGTCGCGCGAGCAGATCCTTGAGTTCGTGTACCGTGAGGTCCGACGTATCGATGATTCGATCTGCCCGACGTTTGAGCTCGAGCAGTCGTTCACGCTCGAGTTGAACGCCCTCCAACACCGGAGACTCCGGCAAGAGCGGATGAGGCCGGCGCGATTCCGAGAATCGGCGGACGAGGACTTCGTCCCTGGCCTCGAGAAACAGCAGCTCGACAGGGACATCGAGGGATCTCACACGATCCAGGTTCGCGAACAAATCGGAAAAGAATCCGCGCTCGCGGATATCGATTCCGAGCGCAACGTGCCTGACCTCTTCTTCGCGTTGAATACAGAGTTCCGCAAATTTCGGGAGCAGCGCAGGAGGGAGGTTATCCACGCAAAAAAACCCCAGATCTTCAAAACACTTGATCGCGTGAGTTTTGCCTGATCCGGAGAGCCCGCTGATGACGACGAGATGGAGCGCTGGCATCATCCGTTCCTGCGCGAGGCGGGTTGCGGGTCGATGAATTCGACACCCCCATGGTCCAACCGCTGCATCACCGGGAGTATGCCTCCCTCCTTCGCAGCTCCACGCGCCCGTCTCGCGACGCGACTGCGCGATTTCGCGACGAACCGTCATGAATAATGCGGGCTAGAAGAAGCGTTTGCGCTGGCTTGCGGATGGAATGTTTTCTTCGGATCGATATTTCGCGACGGTCCGCCTGGCGATCATAATGTGGTGGCTGCGCAACCTCGCCGCAATCTCTTGATCCTTGAGCGGGTGTTGCGAATCCTCCTCGGCCACCATCTTACGAATCATCTCCCGGACTGTGACGGAGGATAGCATGTCAGCGCTCTGATCAGAACGCTGGATGCCGGTGTTGAAGAAGAATTTCAGCTCGAGCACCCCCTGCGGACAGTGCATGTATTTGTTCGCGGTCACCCGGCTGATCGTCGATTCATGCATGCCGATATCTTCCGCAACCTGTTTGAGAACCAGCGGTTTGAGAAACTGAACACCTTGCTCAAAAAACTGCTCTTGGAATTTGACGATGCTCCCCACGACCTTGATGATGGTCTTATTGCGCTGCTCGATGCTCCGGATGATCCACTGCGCCCCTCGGAGTTTCTCATCCAGATACGCTTTGGTCGCTTCCGAGTCGGCCTTCCTGCCGGCCATGAGCCGCCTGTAATACGGATTGATCCGCAGGCGGGGCAGACCATCATCATTGAGGAGGACCACCCATTCGCCTTCGTTCTTCGCCACGAAGACATCGGGCACGATCACTTGATTATCCGCCGTAAAATACGGACGCCCTGGTTTGGGCTCGAGCCCCTCGATCACTCGGGTCGCTTCAAAGACGTCCTCGACCGTGACGCCCATTGCCTTGGCGATCCGCCCGTACTGTTTCTTCTCGAGATCCTTGAGGTGATTGCTCACGATCGATTCGACGAGCGAGCCGCTCAAGACTCCCGCTCTCCGTCCGACTGCTCCGATCGGGTCTCGGTCGAGGTGGCTCAGTTGGATCAACAGGCATTCGCGCAAATCCCGAGCTCCCACACCGGCCGGATCGAAGGTCTGAACGTGCTTGAGAACGGACTCGACCTCCTCAACCGAGGCGCTGGCTTCGGTGGCAATCTCGTTCAGCGCGGTCCTGAGATACCCATCGTCATCCAGGTTGCCGATGATCATCTGGCCGATGCTTTTCTCGCGACCGATCAATCCGGAGAGGGCCAGTTGCCAGAGCAGATGGTCCTCCAACGAAGTCGGCTTGGTCAGCGTCTGATCGTAGGAGGGGAACTCATCCTGGGAAGTGGCCGGATATTCCACGTCGCCAGCCCGGCGATCGCTCTCAAAGTAGTCCTCCCATCCGGTGGGCGAGAGATCCTCGGGGGGATCGGTGCTTTCCGCTTGAGGCTCCTCCACTCCCCCTTCGCTCGATCCGACCTCCTTCTTATCCTGACCCGATTCTTCAAGCGTGGGAGCTTCCCCCTCTTCGAGGTCGGCCTGCACCTCTTCCAGCAAGGGATTCTCCATCAGGTGTTGGGTCAGGGTCTGTTGAAGCTCCAGCCTGGACAGCTGCAATAACTTGATCGCCTGCTGCAGCTGCGGCGTCATGATGAGCTTCTGACTCAGCCGAAGATCAAGCCGCAGTTTCATGCTAGGCCCCGTCCTCGCAACCGACCGTCATAACCTGAACTTCTCACCCAGATACACCGCCCTTGCCGTGGAGCTGTTGACAATCGTGTCGGGTGAGCCTGACTCCAGGATACTGCCCTCGTTGATGACATACGCCCGGTCCGTGATGGTGAGGGTTTCCTGGACGTTGTGATCGGTGATCAAGATCCCGATCTGCTTATGTCTGAGCCGCGTCACAATGTCTTGGATATCCGCCACCGCGATGGGATCGATCCCCGCGAATGGTTCGTCAAGGAGCAGGAACTGCGGGTGTGTCACCAACGCCCGCGTAATCTCCAGGCGGCGCCGTTCCCCCCCTGACAAAGCGTAGGCTTTACTCTTCCGGAGGGGGGTGAGGTCGAGCTCCTTCAGCAATGATTCGACGCGAAGAGCCCGTTCCTCCGCTGATACGTCCAGCATCTCGAGAATCGCCAGGATATTCTCCTCGACCGACAACCGACGAAACACGGATGACTCTTGTGGCAAGTACCCAATCCCCCGCCGTGCACGCTTGAACATCGGGAGATCCGTGATCTCCTCGCCGTTGAGCAGGATCTGGCCGGCATCCGGCTGGCACAACCCGACCATCATGTCGAAGATGGTCGTCTTGCCGGCCCCGTTTGGCCCTAGTAGTCCGACCACCTCCCCGGCTCTGACGGCCACACTCACGCCCTTCACGACCTGACGTCCCTTGAAGCTCTTCGTCAGGCCGGAGGCCTCCAACTGCCGGTCCGCGCTCGGTGCGATCGGAATCACGTCACCCGCTCCCCCGTCACCCTGTGTCCCCTCGGAATCGGCTCAGCGGCTCTCCCCACCGTTCTCGTCGATCATCACTCGGGACCCTCCTTCCACGACGCTTCGATCTTCAGCCAGGTACATCGTAATCTTCTTTCCGGTGACGCGTGTTCCCTGCTGCCAGGCTACCGGATCGCCGGTCAACTCGATCTTTTCTTCATCCTCATAGTAGATCGCCTTCCGGCAGGTGGCTTTTCCGTCGGCTTTCTGGATCCTCACCCGGCCGGTGGCCTCGATCATACTCACGGAACGGTTCGACAGGACCGGGAGTTCAGCGGCACCGGAGTGTGCGCGCTTGTCGCTCGGGCCCGCGGCATGCGATCGTTCGGCCGTCTGACCGCCGGCCTTTCCCGCTGCAGCCGGTTGATCGTCGGGTCTGAATGAGACCACCATGACGTCGGAGTGCACGATCAACGCTCCCTTTGTCAGAACGACGGCGCCCTCGAAGATGGCTTTGCTCTCCTGATTTCGAACGGTCATCTTTTGGGACGTGATCGTGGTGTTGGCCCGTCCCGCTGAGTCCGGGCCCGACGCACCGATCTGCGCCGGTCGCGCAGCGGCCGCACACAACACGACCACCGCGCCGATGCTACTGAGTGATCTCCACGCGCACATGTTCCACAACCTGGAATTCCTCCGTATCCAGTTTCCCGGAGAAGCCTCGTCCCTTCACTTCCAGCCCGTGGCCGACGATCGTGACCGGGTCACTCGTGCTGATCTCTCGCCGTGCTTCGGCCCAGGCCAGATGATTCGTGTAGATCGTATAGCCGCTTTCCAGTTCGACGGCGATCGGAGCGGCGTGTCTCACCAGCGTAAAATCCCGGCTCAGCGTATCAACGGTCCCTTCGTCCCCGGCCAGCCGCAATTCCCACCCTTTGGGGCCATAGAGGGTGACCAGCACGCCTTCAAGGACCGCTCGGTGGCCGGTCTCCAACACGCGGGCCCGCTCGGCCTCCACCTTCCATTGAACCGCACCGGCTCGAGACTGCACGAATGTAAAGCGATCAATCCCGGGATCGGTCCGTTCCAGGCTTCCAGAGTTCGCGGAACTGAGCGGTGGAACCGACTCGACTCGAGTCGCTAGGAGGTAGAGAAGGAAGGAGGCAAAAATCAAGCTCAGCGCGAGTAAGCCGCGTCGAATCCAGAGATGCCACATGACCCTACCCAACTCAATCGCTTCATGCTCTCATGATTCCCGGGCACGATACTAGCATACGCAACCAGGCAAGTAAACAAACGGCGATCCTTTGCGGGGATCAGACCGCCCGCCGCGGCCGGATCGCAGCCAGGTCACGCGAGCCGTGGAGGTTGGTGGGCGGAAACCAGCCCGAGGGGGGACCGCTACGTCGTGGCGCTCTTCGTAGACCCTGCTTTTGAGCCGGCCGCAAGAGCGGCGTGGGACAGCTTCTTCACCTTCTTCTCACCCTCTGCCTGTGCAGGTTTGGTAGGGGCACTCTCGACGCGTTTGGCGACCAACTCAATGGCCACCAACTCGGCCGCGTCTCCAACCCGACGCCGCGTCTTGATGATACGCGTGTACCCCCCGGGGCGGTCCCGAAACCGAGCGGCGACCTCGCTAAACAATTTTGACACGGTGGTCTTGCTTCGGAGAAATCCCAAGGCCCGGCGTCGGGCAGGGAGGTCGCCCCGTTTGCCGAGCGTGATCATCCGGTCCGTGAAGCCGCGGATTTCCTTCGCCTTGGCCTCGGTCGTCTCAATCCGCTCATGCTCCAGCAGCGAGGTGACCAAACTGCGAAACAGCGCCCGGCGGTGGCTCGTGTTCCTGCCTAGCTGTCTTCCTTTTTTCCGGTGACGCACGGGTTCCTCTCGTTCATACGCCGGTCTTTGCGCCGACGTCCCCCGAGGGCAGAGAGTCGAGTTTGACTCCGAGGCTCAGCCCCATCTCGGCCAGAATCTCCTTGATCTCATTCAGCGATTTCTTCCCGAAGTTCTTGGTCTTGAGCATTTCCATTTCCGTCTTCTGGACGAGGTCCGCGATCGTCTTGATATTGGCGTTCTTGAGACAATTGGCCGCTCTGACGGACAGCTCGAGCTCGTTGACGCTCCGGAACAGGTTCTTGTTGACTTCGCGCCGCTCTTCCTCCATCCGTGCTTCCGGTTTCGTGGCCGTGAGCTCTTCGGGATGGATAAAAATATCCAGATGGTCCCTGAGAATGCCTGCGGCCGCGGACAGGGCGTCCTGAGGGATGAGGCTCCCATCCGTCCAGATCTCGAGAATCAGCTTGTCGTAATCCGTCACCCGGCCGACGCGTGCGTTCTCCACTTGAAAATTGACGCGCTTCACCGGCGAGTAGATCGAATCCACGGCGATCACGCCGATCGGCAGTCCTTCTTCCTTGTTTCGCTCCGCCGGCACATAGCCACGCCCGGGCTTCACCACCATCTCCATGTCCAGGGTCGCCTCCTTATCCAACGTGGCAATATGGAGGTCCCCGTTCAGGATCACGACGTCCGCATCATGGATGATGTCCGAGGCCTTCGCCTCTCCAGGCCCTTTTTTGCGGAGACGGATCGTCTTGGGTTTGTCCGTGTGCAGCTTCAACCGAAGCGTCTTGACGTTGAGCACGATCGCGGTCACATCCTCAGTGACCCCCGGGATGGTGGAAAATTCGTGCAACACCCCTTCAATGCGCACCGTGGTGACCGCGGCACCGGTCAAGGAGGAGAGCAGCACGCGACGCAGCGAATTGCCAACGGTCGTGCCAAATCCTCTCTCGAACGGCTCGGCTGTGAACTTGCCGTAGGTCGGGGAAAGCGCTTCCTTGTCGGCTTCGACCCGCATTGGGGCCTGAAAATCCTTCATTACCTTGATCATGATGCCCCCTTCGCCTGACTCTAATAACCCTACAGCCCCCAGGCCGCCTGCCTCTCGCCACCCGAGGCAGGAGCGGGCCACGGGCTACCTGGAATACAATTCAACGACCATTTGCTCGTTCACCGGGAGGGCGATCTCCTCCTTCGTCGGAAGAGCCCGCACCGTCCCCTTGAAGGCGGGCCGGTCCAGCTCCAACCACGCGGGGATGCCTCTTCCGTCCACCGCCTCCAGCGCCGAGAGGATCGGCACGAGAGCCCGGCTCCGCTGGCGTACTTCGACCACGTCGCCGGGTTTCACCACACAGGCGGGGATGTCGGTTTTCCGACCGTTGAGCAGGAGATGTCCGTGATTGACCAGCTGTCTGGCTTGCTTCCGAGAGGAGGCAAACCCCAGGCGGTACACGACGTTGTCCAACCTGCACTCGAGCAGTTTCAGCAAGTGTTCGCCGGTAATGCCGGCGCGGCGTTCCGCCTTCCCGAAAAACCCTCGGAATTGCCTCTCCTGGAGCCCGTAGATCCGCCTCAACTTCTGTTTCTCGCGCAACTGCGCGCTGTATTCGGAGATCCGTTGCCGCCCCTGCCCATGCTGTCCGGGCGGGTAGCTCCGGCGCTCGATCGCGCACTTTTCGGTCATGCAGCGTGAGCCTTTCAGAAACAGCTTCACGCCTTCCCGGCGGCACAACCGGCAGACTGGACCTCGATACTTTGCCACTTCTTTTGCCTCCCTATGACTCCACAGATGACATTCGTCTCGCGCCTGACCAGACAACTCGCTTCCTCATCCTTCACCCGTGACGCGTTACGCGTCACCCGCCTAGACCCGTCGCCGCTTCGGCGCGCGACAGCCGTTATGGGGAATCGGAGTCACATCACGGATCAGATTGATGCGGAGGCCCGCTCCCTGGAGGGAGCGGATTGCGGACTCGCGCCCCGACCCCGGTCCATTCACGTAGACATCAACCTGCCGCATCCCATGCTCCATGGCCTTCTTCGCCGCAGCCTCCCCGGCCCGCTGAGCCGCGAACGGCGTGCTTTTGCGCGACCCCTTGAAGCCTTGGTTCCCGGCACTTGCCCAGACGACCGCGTTTCCGCTCATATCCGTAATGGTGACGATCGTGTTGTTAAAGGACGCCTGGATATGGGCGATCCCGCTCTGGACCGTCTTGCGCTCCTTCTTCTTTCCTTTTTTCACACTCATGAACGGTCCCTCTCACTCCGGACCAATACGACTACGCGCTCGTGGGGGCTGCGCTGGCGGCTGGTTTCCGCGCTTTCCCGATGGCAGCCCGTTTGCCTTTCCGGGTTCGGGCATTGGTCCTCGTACGCTGTCCCCGGACGGGCAACCCCTTGCGATGCCTCAACCCGCGATAGGTTCCCGTGTCGATCAGCCGCTTGATACCCATGGAGACCTCTTTGCGGAGGTCCCCTTCCACTTCATAATCGCGTTCGATGATCTCACGCACTTTGACGATCTCATCCTCCTTGAGATCCTTCACCCGTGTCGCCGCAGCGACCCCGGCCTTCTTCACAATCTGAGCCGCGCTCGACCGGCCGATCCCATAGATATACGTCAAGCCGATGTCCACGCGCTTGTCTCTCGGCAAATCCACCCCGGCAATCCGCGCCATCGTTCCTCCTCCCTATCAGCTCAACCAGAAGCGGGACCGGAGTGCCTCTTACTGCGCTCGTCATCACCCGTTGCATTGAAAAAGAGCAACGGGTACCCGGCACCGCCCGGTCTTTCCGCTATTCCTCGGGCTGGTGGCCGGGCAGCCTCAGACTGCGCGCGTCCGGCGAGCACACCATCCACCCCTGCCCGGAACGATCAATCCTGTGTGCGCGACGCGCGAGCACGTGAGGCTGCCTGGCCACACATGCCCGCTCTTGTGTGCGCGGTGGGCGAGCACGAGGGCCAGCCCCGCCGCCGAAGCCGTCACACAGGCTTGATGATATCCACAGTCGCCTTGGCCGGAATCCGCCCAACCGTGGATTCCCGTCCTTTGCGGTCCTTCCGCACGATCTGATCAATCCGCACGATCGCGCCCCGGTGCCAGCCGTCGAACGCCGCGTTCGCTTCTGACTTCTCCCGCTCCAGCCGCCCCACCTCAGGCCGTCCCGTTTCATTGCACAACCAGGCCCGCTTCTCTCCTTTCATCTCCCGCAGCTCACTGACCACCCGATAGACGGTGGAGGCCCGCGGCACGATGGTCCGGCCGTCCTTGCGGAGGAGCAGATAGGAGAACTTCAGGGCGTCCTTGATGAACCCGACCTGCCGGTCGATCGCGGCCACGAGCGGCGGTGGTGTCCAGGGACGTTCCTCGTGGCACCAATCCTCTTTCTGAACTAACGCCGGGCAGGACTGCTCATGCAGGCACGGGCTGTAGACCGTGCAGACCTTTTCCTCCAGCAGGGTATCTCTCAGCCGGTGCAGGCTTCGCGAGACCGCGCGCAGCGCCGGTTCCACGATCATGAGGGTGCCGTCCTGATGCAGCAGATCCAGGAACGTTCGGACCAGCTTGGCCCGTCGCCCGATCGGGTCGCGGGACGTAAGGAACAGCTCGGTGAGGGTATTCGCCGCCACGATGAGGTCATAGGGAGCGTGCAGGCCTATCTTCGGATCGCCCCCCTGCCCCAGCCGTTCGAGATCGGCACGCACCGGCAGCAGGCGCGACTCCGAGACGGGAGCCGAGCGGGTGTAGATCTTCCAAAGCCGCTCGCACTCACGGAGGGCCGGCGCGGAGCGATCCACCGCCACGACCTCGAGCGCCAGGCGGGAGGGAGAAGGGTTCCGCAGAAGCCAGTCGAGCGCCCCGAGGGTCGCCGTGCCCAGGCCACAGCCCAGATCCAACAGGGAGAAGAGTCCGGGTCGCGAACCCCCTCCGTCCGGATGGGCCGGCATCTCCGCCAGCAGCGCCTGCACCTTGGCCAGATTCACCGGGAGGTAGTAGGCGAGGTAGGCCAGGCGCAGACCGTCGTCGGCCAGATAGTCGGTCACCCGCGCGTGGCTCCCCCTCGTGAACCGCGGCGAGAGGGAGGCGACGCCGCGACACAGGGAGGGCGGCACTTCCGGTCCGTTCAGGCCGGTGGCCTCGGACAAGGTTCGGAGAAGAGGGGCGGAGAGCATCTGAAACCGAGGCATGGTCCTGTTGACCCCTAGAATGAGCGTGGTGTATCCTGGCGCGTATGACACTCTTGTTGGCACGAGGCGAGCGGCACGGGGCTATGGGGTGGAGGCCCCAGCCTCCCGGACCCTCGGGGGAAGCCCATCGCCTATAGCCCATCGCCTATTGCCAAGGGTAAACTGATGACCGACGTGATCATGCAAGCCTACCTGGAAGTCGAACGCGCGATGGAGCAGTACAACAAGGTGCTGCAGGACCAGGTCGTCATGATGCGGTCATCCGAGGCGAGCGACGCGACCAAACTGGAGCGTATGACCCACGGGGCCAAGGCCATGCGGGATAGCAGCATGATTTACCTCTCGTACGCCAAGTTCATCGCCTACGGCATGCCGGACAGCGAAGAGATGGTCCAGGACGACGTCCAAGGATAATCAGAGATCCAAAACGAAGAGCCCGTCCGGATCACCGGACGGGCTCTTCTGTTGTCAGCCGCGTCAGCTCGGCTCAGATATTCTGCATGAAGTGGGCGACCGCCGCCTGGTCGACGTCACAGCCCATGATTGCCGACATGGGGACGTTGGTCGACTTCTTTCCGGTCAGCCCGGATTCCACCTCGTCCACGATCAACTCCACGGGCATGGACTGGCCGCCGTACACGTGCGGCCCGGCGATGATCTTGGCCTTGGAATGGCCGTAAATGGCCGCCGCCACATCCTTGGCCAACCAAGCCACGTAGTTGAACTCGGGAATGACAATCAGCTTGGTTTTCGCACAAAGCTGACGCAGCTCGGCAGTGGGGAACGGACGTAACGATCGAATCTTGATCAGCCCGACTTTAAGCCCCTTGTCGGCGCACAGCCGGATGGCCTCTCGCGACTGAGCCGCTGCGCTGCCCGACGCGACGATGACGGCATCAGCCCCGTCCACGTTCTCGGCCGTGAGGAGGCCGCCCATATACTGATTGATGTATTTCCTCGACCGCTCGACCGCCGCCCACACTTCCTGTTGCCAGACCGCATGGATGTTGTAGGCCATGAAGTTGGACTTCTGGACGGGCGCGTCGCGCGACAGCCGGGCCGGAGGGTTTTCGGCGTCCAGGACCGGGACCGCGCCGCGCCAGGCCTCCCGAGGGGGTAGCTTGATCCCCTTCTCCTGCATATGGACGTAGCCGCGGGCGTGGGTGACGAAGAAGCCGTCGCAGGCCACCCCCACCGGAAGCGTCACATCGTTTTTTTCGCTGATGATGAAGGCCTTCAGGATGAAGTCGAAGAGGTCTTGCTGATTCTCGGCATGGAACAGGATCAGCCCGCAATTCAGGAGGTACGAAATCTCGATATTGTCCGGTTGGATCGCCAGCGGGGCATTCACGACCCGGCACGTGAACATGACCACGGCCGGGAGCCGGTGACCGGGCCATGAGGCGATCGGCTCGATCCCGCGCAGCGTCCCCGGGCCCGCCGTCGCCGTGAAGCAGCGCACACCCGCCCGCGAGGCCCCGGCGATGGCCGACATCACGCCGTATTCCTCTTCACCTCGATAGTATTCCTTCACATACCCTTCGCCGTAGAGCACTCCGATGAGCTGCATGGTCTCGCTCTGGGGAGTGATCGGATACGCGACCGACAGATCCACATTTGAGCGACGCACCGCTTCCTTGGCCGATTCGCTCCCCGTGATGAACTCGCGAGTCCGTGGCGCTTCCAGGAACATGTACTCGGGGGTCACGATCCGCTGCTTCTTCGCCTCGGCGTGAGGATCTTTCTTCACCTCTCCGGTTTTCGGAGCGGCCACGCTGGTGATCGGATCGCCTTGCGGGTTGGTCTTTTGCTCGGGTTCGAGGCTGGTGATCGGGTCGCCTTGTGGATTGGTTTTCACTTCAGTTCCCAGGGATTCGCTCATCGCTCCACCTCTTTATGGGCAGGCTATAGGTGAGAGGCTATGGGCAATCGGGTCAGAAGGAATCCGCTTTGCCTATCGCCCCTCGCCTCTAGCCCATTGCCTAGCCTTACGCTTCGCTCCGCATGTGTTCCGGTTTGTGCCCGAATGCCGCTGCGCCGGCGAAGGCTGCCTCAGTTGGCATGAAGGCCAACGGGTTGGTGTGAGTCTTTCCGCCGTGTACCTTGGACTGGGTCCCGGTGAATCGTACGTTTTCGCCGTTCGCCGGCAGTTTAATGCCCATCTGTTCGCGCACCCGCTTGAACACCTGCGCGACCCGCTGCAGCTTCGCCTTGTCGCTGTCCCGTATCGTGAGCATGGCGTCTTCATGACCCTGCTCCGCGCAGATCGCGCTCGTGCAGCAGTTCGTGCCGGCCCGGATCATTTTTAACGTCAGATTGGCGTAATGACAATGCACGCCGATGAAGATGCAGGCTTCGATCTTGTTTCCCCAAATGGTCAGATTCGGATGGTTCGGATTGATCACTTCTTCCGGGTCGATCTTCGGATACTTCGGACGATAGTCCGGCATGGGGATGATCAGGACCTCAGGAATCTGAGCCGCAATGTCCAGGACAGCCTTCGCCTTCTCGACCGCGTGCTCGTTCCAGGCCCACAACACGAGCGGACCCGGGAAGATGGTGGCGTTCGGGCTCGTGAGCATCTTCCGGGCAATTTCCTCCATCACCTTTTCTTCATTCGGCTCCAGCACACCATAGAGAAGCCCCTGTCCCGGGTCAGGAAGGGCGACGCCTAACTGCGCGGCCGAAGGCGGATGAAATCCGGCAGGTCCAGGAACGATGATGCGCTCGCCTGTCTGCTGCGTGGTTCCCGCTTGTTTTGCCATCTTCGATCCGAACCCTATCCGATGACGGGGCTTGCCAGCAGCGCGGTCGTCGTCTTCTCGCCGTAGGTCACATTGTCGGTTAGCGCCGCCTTGGGAAGCTGATCAATCATGATCATCTTGATGGCGTGATGCTTGGCCATGTTGTCGCACACCCAGACGCATTGCGCGCAGCCCTTGCAGCGATCCACCGCGACGTACGCGGACCCGTATTTCAGTCCCTTCTCTTTCCCGGCGTCATTGTTGTAGAGGATCGTATTGGCTTCGGGACAGAACTGGGTGCAGAGCTTACAGCTCGTCGCAGCACAAATATCGACGCTGATATCGGCTACCAGGTACATTGACGTCTCTTTCTGAGCTAGACTTTCGCCGCAGCGGTTGCAGCGGCTTCCGCCTTCTTTGCGGCCTTACTGACTTCGTCCCAGCCGTTCTTTTCAGCGAAGTCCCACCCGGCTTGGATCACCGCCACGTTTTTGTCGATCAATTCCTGCTTCTTCTTGAACTTCCGTTCTACGACGCTGTCCAGAGCCGCCGTACCGCCCGAGACCACGAACCCCTTGCCGAGGAAGCGGTCCTTCACCGCCTGAGCCAGCGCGTCGATGGTGGTCAAACCCGTGATGCACCCTATCGCTCCCATCAAGGCCATGTTGGTGGCCAGGTCCATCCCCGCAACTTCCAGCGACAGCTTGGTGGCCGGCAGATAGAACAACCGTGCGCGGCGCTCCTCAAGTTCACGCGCCTGATCCTTGTGCAACTTCATCGGACCGTCGTTGTTGATCAGCGCCACCCCATCCTCTTTCAACCCGAAGTAGAACGGCATCGTATAGGACTTGCCGTGCGTGATGACCTGCGGGTGGAAGATGATGATGATGTGCGGGAAGGTGATTTCCCCGATCTCGTAGATCGGCTCGTCCGAGACACGCACGTAGCTCTCGACCGGCGCCATGCGTTTCTCCGACCCGTAGAACGGAACGATCGTGCTCTCCCCGCCCGCGTTGATGACGGCCGTGCTGAGGATGTGCGAACCGGTGACGACCCCCTGCCCTCCTACACCGGCCATCCGGATGTTGAAGCGTTTTGCCATCGCCTCTCCTCCTTACGCTCAGTCGTCCTTGCCGGCTACCCCGCCGGCGCGCGCTCAGGCCTGGGAAATCGCGGCCGCGGTCGCCGGCTTCGACAGGAACTCTTTGTACCCGTACCGGTCCGCGAGGTACTGCTTGGCGTCGTCGGTGATGTACTCGGCGAACTTGTACCGGTCGTCCTCGACGGTCTTCGCGTCTTCCATCACCTTGTCCGTGGGAATGGCATACTCGATATTGCAGGAGGTGTAGGCTTGGATATAGGTGGGGCCCACTTCGCGGGCGATCAGCACCGCCTTCTTGATCACACTCTCGACCCGCCGCGGGTTATTCGGCACCACCGTCGCGACGTAGGCGCAGCCGGCGATCTTGGCCATGCCGACCATGTCCATCTTTTCGAACTTCTTGCCGAGCGGCGCCATCTTGAGCACCGCGCCCTGGTTGGTCATGCCGCTCTCCTGGCCGCCGGTGTTGCCGTACACTTCATTGTCCAACATGATCGTGGTGAACTTTTCCTTTCGGAACCACGAATGGAGCGTGCCCGAGAAACCGATGTCGGCCATGCCGCCGTCGCCCACCATCACCACCACGTCTTTGGGCTTGTCGCCGAACCGGAGCCGCAAGCCTCTCGCCAACCCGCTCGCCACGCCGTTTTGATCGCCGTAGTTGCCGTAGACGAAGGGAATCGCCGCCTGCGAGATCGCCAGACGGCCGCATCCCGCCGTTCCCACCGTGATCGTGTCTTCCGGATTCGGGAACGAGATGATCGCCAGCCGGATGAACAACGTCATCGCGCAACCGGCGCACATGGGGTGCTCCTCCAGGATCTCCTTAAAGCTCCCCATCTGCGAGACCGTGACCTTCTTCCCGAAGGGACCGTGCTCGACCATGTCCCGATATTCCTTCGGCATAAACTTTTCAAACCCTGTTGAGAACTTCACGTAATCGAGACTCATCGGGCGGCCTCCTTCTGGGCTGGCTGCAGGAGCCAGCCGGTCATTCTCTGATTCGGTGCTTCGGAAAAAAAACCCTTAATTCTGACCCTGTTTTGAGGGGATTGAGTCTAACAAAGGGCTTTGAAAGTTGTCAATCGCAAAGTTTCGTAAATCCGCGCCCTTAACCAAGTCTCCCGCATCGTATAACTTCTCGAATCTTAATGCAACTTGTCAGAAGGCCCACGGTGGTCGAAAGAAGGCCTACCCCGTTTCTTCCAGGTAGGCCATTGGCCCTAACCTCAGGGCAGCCGGGGGCCTCCAGAGAGCTGCGTAGACCTCAGGGTTTTCAACTAAGCTTGACGCTAGGGCGTCAGTTTCCTATAATGGCCGAACTTTGCGCAAATTCAGCATTCTCAGCGGGCGCGTCGAGGTCCCGCGAAGCCCACTCTCAATGGCCAGCCTGTGAAGGGTGACTGACCACGGATCGAACGCTCGTCATGAAACCACTCACCGTTGAGAGCCTCGACAGGATCAAACACCTGGCGGCCGACCTTGTCCGTGAGGCCAGGAAGCGCTTGCCGCACTGCCGCTACGCCGATCTTCGAATCGACATGACGGAAGTCAAATCGGCGCGCGCCGAGAACGGCGCCGGAAAGTCGGCTCTAGACGACTATGTCTTCGGCTTCGGGGTCCGCGTGCTGGCCGGCGATCCGCTGCCCTCGCCGGGCTACTTCGGGCACCGCCTGGGGAGCGCCGATCAGACCCGCCTGACCGCCATCCTCCGTGCCGGCCTTCGGCACGCCTACGACCGCGCCATCGCGAACGCCAGGCACCGGGAAGAAACCCGAAAACGCTTCGCGGGATTGGCCGGCAGCCTGGAGGGGTCGCCGCTGGCCCCGATCGCGATCCATCAGGACACGGTCAAGGCCGAATATGCCGTTGACCCGCGGTCGGTGCCGCTCTCCGAGGTCGCCCGGTGCACCGCCGACGCCTCCAGGGCCGTGCGGGGCCTGGGCCCACGGATCCGCTTCAACACCGTCTCCACCTCCACCAGTCTGAGCCGCGAGTTGTTCGCGAGTTCGGAGGGCGCGGTCATCGACCAGTCCTTCGCCACCACGCTGGGCTTTTGCTCGGTCGTGGCCGAAAGCGACACGGCGGAACAATCCCTCTATGACTACATCGGCCACCAGCGCGGCTGGGAAGTGGTGACCGAGGGCACGCGGAGCGACTTCATCCGTCACCTGGATCTCCTGACCTTCGCCACCGGTCTCGGACGGGACTGCCTGAAGCTGGTGGACGCGCCGCCCCTGCGCGCCTCCGACAAGGAGGTCGTCGTCGTCACTGATCCCCACTATAACGCGCTCAAGGCCCACGAAATCATCGGGCATCCGACCGAGCTGGACCGGGCGCTCAAGATGGAGACGGCCTATGCCGGTCGAAGCTGGTTTCTCCGCTCCCTTCGGAACACCCAGATCGGCAAGCAAGTCGCGTCCCCGCTGGTGACCGCCTATTCCGACCCCGGCCTCCCCGGTCTCGGCCACTATGTCTATGACCATGAGGGCACCCCGGCGCGCAAGACGGTGCACATCGACAAAGGCATCTTTACCGGTTTTATGAACAGCCGCCAGACCGCGGCGATCCTCGGCGCGGAGCCCAACGGGTCATACAAGGCCACCGAGGCGTCGATGGTCCCGCTCATTCGAATGTCCAACACGGTGTTCGGGGCCGGTACCCACGACCCGGACAAGATCATCGCCGAAGTGGACCGGGGCTATTACCTCGTGGGCCACCGCACTCCCTCGATCGCCGAATCGCGCGAGAATTTCAGCATCACGGCGCAAAAGGTGTACGAGATCCGGAACGGCCAACTCGGCCAGCTCTACCGCGGGGGAGGCATGACCGCCGACACGAAGGACTATCTCATGAAGGTGGACGCGGTGGGACGGGACTTCCGGCTCACGCCCATCCCCAACTGCGGCAAGGGCCAGCCCATGCAAACCAAACGGCTCGGTAACGGCGGCCCGACCATGCGCAGCCGGGCCAAGCTCACCGGCGTATGACCTCCCTGTCCGAACTCAAGTCAACAGTCCGGCGGGCGCTCCGCCAGGTCGCGCGCGCGAAGGATGTGCGGGAGGCTGAGGTGTTCGCTTCCAGCACAGGCCAACTCCTGTGCCGGCTGAACTATAACTCCGAGATCCCGTGCAACGGCGTCGAGGAACCGAAATCGTCGGATTCGTTCGGGATCGGAATTCGCGCCGTCTTCGTCGGCCACGACGGCCCCCGCGTCGGCTTCGGCAGCGAAGCCAGGGACCTTTCCCAGACTGGAATCCGACGCGCGCTGGAGAAAGCCCGACACAACGCCGTGCCGGACCCCGAATTCATCTCGTTGCCGACACCCACACCCGAGTCGGGCCGCAGCTCGCGCCGGTCAGCCCGCTACCACGATCCCGCCATCATGGAGATGAAAGACAGCGTGCTGGTCGAAGCCGGATGGCGCGTGATCAACGACGCCCTGAAAGTCTTTGCCGCGTCGGACCAACTCGCTTGGATGGCCGGATCTCAGGAGAAGGTGCCGTCACTGGGACTGATCGTCGGCGGGGACGTGAGTCTCTTCCAGCAGCGGATGGCGGTGGCGTCGACCCGGATGCCTACGGTGCAGACGGACGAGTCCACGTTCATGAGCTCCTATGTGACGTCCATGGTGGAGCGAAAGTACGCCAAGGGGAGCGGCTACGCCGCCACCACCCACCTGGCCAAGTTCAGAGGCGAGGCGGGAGGCGAGGCGGCCCGCAATGCGGTCAAGGCCGCCGGCGGCGAACGGTTGCCCAGCGGCTCCTACACCGTGGTGCTCGGCCCCCAACCGGTCACCGACCTCATGACCAACCTCATTCTGCCGAGCCTCAGCGCCGACAGCGTGTATAGCTGCCAATCCGCCTTCCTGGGCGAACTCGGCCGCCTGGTCGCCTCCGAGATGCTCACGATCTATGACCACGGCGGGGCCCGTGGGATGGTCGGGACCAAGCACTTCACCTGCGAAGGCCTGCCGACCGGCCGTACCGATCTGATCCGTTCGGGCGTGCTGCAGGGCCTGCTCTCGAACCATTACGAGACCCAACGGCTGCTGCACGACCCGCAGGCGCGCGAGAAACTCGGCATCAACCCGCAGGACCACCCGGAGGCCCTCGTGCCCCGGAACGGCTTCCGGCTCTCCGGCCGGGGAGGACGGCAGTTCGACGCCGTGCCCTCGGTTGCCGCCACCAACGTGTTCATCGAGGGGACTGCGCCCCACACGACCGAGAGCCTGCTGAGCTTGGTGGGCAACGGCGTGTACATCGGCCGCATCTGGTACACCTACCCGATCAACGGGCTGCGCGCCGCGGATTTCACCTGCACCGTGGTGGCTGACTCCTATCTCATCCAAAACGGCCGGCTCACCGTGCCGCTCCAGGGCAACACCATCCGCATCACGGGCAACATCCGGCAGCTCCTCTGGAATGTCCTGGGTGTCACCAAGCAGGCCAGGCCGGTCATGGGATGGGGCGCCGATGAGGTGGTGTATGCCCCAGAAATCGCGGTCAGGGACCTACATCTCTCCGAGATTGCCCAATTCATGGAACGGGTGTAGACTTTAGTCCAGTTTTCCCTCCCAACAACTCTCATTGGGTGATCCAGGCCAGCCTATGCCGTTACGCGTGCTCATCCCGGGTGAAGATGAGGGTCAGGACCATGCCGGAGGCGTTCACAATAGGCCCCCGATGCCTGACGGCACGGCCAAGGCGGAATGCCCCAAGTTCATGAGCCACGGCCCCTGCGGCGGCGTGCGCAAAGGAGGCTATTGCGAGGTCTACCCGGAGATGATGTGCCCGTGGGTCACCTTATACTTCGAACTGGAGAAGATCGGGCAGTTGGACTGGATGAAACAGGTGTGAGCAGGGGCATGGTGGGGTGCCTCACGTGCTCGCAGATCGCGCACACCTCAGAAGGGTGCTCGCTCGATGCGCGCAGTCTGAGGCATCCCCGCCATGCCCCTGCTGTGGATGAGGGAGGAAGCGTACCTCGTGAAGCGTAAGGAGAAAAGCGCTGTCACGCGTGACGTGCACCCGTTGCTCCCGAAGATGCAACGGGTCCCCGGCGTGACGAGTGACGGGTACACCGAGGCGCATGCCAAGAGCGGCGTTGCAGCGGACTTGCCCGAGATCGAGACCTGGCCCAACCAGTACAAAGGCTACGAGATCACGATCGAGATTCCGGAGTACACGGCCATCTGTCCGAAAACCGGGCTTCCGGACTTCGGGACAATCCGGCTCCACTATATGCCGGACAAGGCCTGTTTGGAACTCAAGTCCCTCAAGCTCTACATCCACGCCTACCGGAACATCGGCATCTTTTACGAGAACGCCGTGAACCGCATTCTGCAGGATGTTGTGGCCGCCTGCCGTCCCGTCTGGGCCCGCGTCACCGGCGAGTTCACCGCCCGCGGGGGGCTCCAAAGCACCATCGAAGCGAAGTACCCCTAGGTCACTTTCGACCAAATCGCTTCCAGCCCGGAAGGAAACAGCTCGCGACACTCTCCCAGCGTCAGCCCGCCCGTGTACTGAAAATGGGGCAGGTCCTTGAAGCTTTTCCAGTCGCCGCCCCATTCGAGTCCAACCGATTTGCCGAGCTCGCCCGCTGTTTTCCAGCCCGGGTGCTCCACGTCCCAATCGGCTTTGCCGACCGCGTCGAGCACCACGATGTCGAATGCCAGGCCGAAATTGTGATAGCTCTGCCCACCCTTGGCCTTGGTCACGATGTGCTTCTTGCCGATGGGTGGCACCGTACGACCCTTGTCATACAGGGCATCCTGTTCCTCCCAGGTCCGCAGACCCTGGGTCACCAGAACAGCGATCCCCGTGTAGGCGCATAGTTCAATCATGCAGCGGCCGCGGATGGCTAAGAGGGGATGAACCTGGGCCAGGCGTTGCTCGTTCAGCTTGGCTGTCGGGCTGGCAACAGCCACAGCAGGAGTGACTCCGAAGGCGGACACCTCCGCAGGTGCTGGCTCTCCGCTGGCGGCAGTCGCAAGGTCGGGGATGACCAGTTCGTCCCCGACCGTGAGCTTATCGGGATTGGCGATCAAATTGGCGGAGACGATCAGGGAAAAGCGACGGGCATCCCCGTAGAACTTCTTGGCAATCTTCCCGAGCGTATCACCGGCCTGAACTGTGTACGTCGCCATCGGAAGCAACCTCCCGCGAAAAGGTCTCGACTAAGATTTCTTTGACAATCGTGCTAGTCTTGACAAGCGGGTTATAGGCCGGCAACCCAGGCTGGTCAAGGGTGTCAGGATGGCCATCTACGCGATCGGCGATATCCAAGGCTGTTTTGCGGCCCTGCAAAAGCTGCTGGATCAGATTCGTTTCGATCCGTCCCGGGACCGGCTCTGGTTCGTCGGCGACTTGGTGAACCGGGGACCGGATTCGGTCTCCGTGTTACGGTACGTGAAGAAGCAGGGGAGAGCATCCTTGTTACGGTTCCTGAAGAGGCTCGGGAGGGCGGCGGTCACGGTGCTGGGCAATCACGACTTGCACCTGCTGGCCGTGGCGAATGGCTGCAGGCCGGCCCGGCCCAAGGACACCTTCCACGATGTGCTCGACGCACCGGATCGCGATGAACTGCTGGCCTGGCTGCGGAACCAGCCGTTGCTGTATCGGGAGAATAACTTCTTGCTCGTCCACGCCGGCCTTCTTCCCCAGTGGACGGTCTGTGAGGCCGAGACATTCGCGCGTGACGCAGAGAAGGCCCTGCGCTCAACCAAGTACCGCGCCTTCCTTCGGAGCCTCTATCAAGACGAGCCCGGCCGATGGTCTGAGAAGTTGACCGGGATGGACCGGCTGAGTGTCGTCACGAAAGTCCTGACTCGGATCCGCGTCTGCACGGAGACCGGCAAGGTCGATTGGACCTTCACCGGTACGCCGGATCAGGCTCCTGACGGATACCTGCCCTGGTTTCAGGTCCCCAGCCGCCGCAGCGCCGAGACCACGATCATCTGCGGCCACTGGGCCGCCATGGGATTGCGAGTGCACGACAATCTTCTCGCGTTGGATGGCGGCTGCGTGTGGGGCCGCCAGTTGGTCGCGGTGCGCCTCGAAGACCGGCAGGTCTTTCACGTGTCCTGCGACGGGCGGTTAGGTGCGGCAGTGCCCTGAGCCAACACTTCCACCAAGCTCAGGGCAGGTTTTGCCAGCAAAGCAGACGTTCCAAGCCTTGCTCCGCGTCACTACGAAAAGCGCCTCGGCTGGAATGGATGAGCGCGGAGGCTACCGCCATGGCGCGACTCATTAAGGTCATGAATTGTGAATTGTGGGGTCATGAATTGTGGGGTCATTGCTTGACTTGACACTCACGCATCGCTCGTCGCCGTTGTGGGCTGGGGATCGTACACTCGACCGCGCGCTGAATCTTGGAAATGCGCGATGGCGACACCCCGAACCGGCGCGCCACCAGGGCCAGCGGCTCGTTGGCAGATCGGCGGAGCAGCCATGCGGCAGAGTAATACGCCTCTGTGTGGACACGTTCCAGCATGTCCCGCGCGTTGACGCCATAGACCGCCGCCACCCGCGCCAGCACTTCGTCAGGCCGCAGCCGCGTTGGCTGGGTCTGCGCTGCGGGCACGTTGGCCAGCCGCTGTCCTTGAATCAGAGACTCCATGCGCTGCAGAAAGGCGGCGCTCCCCAAGAAGATTTGGCCCTTCACTTGTGACCACGGGGATGGGTGTCCGATCCCTGCCTGCACAAATTGCCGGTAGGCACGCCGGGCGGCTTTCGGCTCCGGAGCAAACAGGACGAGGACACCGGCGGCATCGAGCCACGGCGGCGCGGGTTCGTCACCCACGGTCGCCCGATAACTACTCCATCGCCAGTCTGCCGCCGTCTCCACCATGGCCGCACGAACCGGGTTCAGCACGAGATACCGGCAGAGCTCCAGCAAGTAGCTCTCCTTCTCGACGAGCAGACTCTTAAAGCGCCCTTGCAGCACATGCCCTACCCGCCCGTGTCGACGATTGAAGCGCTGGGTATAGCTCGCGTTCAGGCGGCGCATTCCCCGGCTCAGGTTGGCCTCCGGGGTTTCCACGAGTAAATGATAATGATTGTCCATCAGGCAGTAGGCAGAACATCGCCATCGTTGCTGAAGGGTCTCCCGTCCTAACAACTCCAGAAACTGTTGGCGATCGGTGTCATCCTGAAAGATCGGCTGGCGCGCATTGCCGCGGGCCGTGAGGTGGTAGAGGGCGCCCTCAAACTCTAAGCGAAGTTGGCGAGCCATGGCCGCGGAGCGTATCGAACGTGAAGTGCAAAGTCAAGCAATGACCCCTAGCCTATGCGTGCATGCGAGCCGCATTGACCGATGGTTTTCCTTTATGCCGCCCCTAATCATCATCCGGAAGTTGCCGCCGCATCGCCACCAGATGGAATATCAAGAGAGCGGGGTCGGTCCTCGTGGTCCCGTCTATCAGCAGGCTGTGCCCGCGGTTCACGATCTGGCCGTGTACTAGATCCTCCGGGCCCGCGGTAATCACAAAGCTTCCATCCGGATTCACGGTGTAGTCAAGTGTGAGAGGGTTGTCCGTTGCCATTCCTGTGGCGCTGCAACGGCGCTTGGAGTTAGTGGTCACTTTACCATTCCCATCGAAGTTCAAGGTCCCGGCAACGTCGCAATAATCGGTCGTGTCATCCTCCGTTCGAATCTCCAC
>JBOHOM010000154.1:0-3507 GCA_050731075.1 Nitrospiraceae bacterium | reverse complement strand
GACATCACCGGCGCGGTCGTCCCGATCCTGTCTCTGTCCGATCCCTTCGGCGGCAGCGGCGAGTTCGATGCCGACGGTCGCCTGAGCTCTCGGGGTGAGTTCCGCTTCCGGGTCCGTGTGAGGAATCGGTCGGGGGACGTGATCGAGGGCGACTCATTGATCGTCGTGGTGCAGAGCGTCGCGAGCCCCAACTATCTCCATGACGTGGTTAACGAGTTGGATTACGCAGGCGCGGGAGGCCAAACGCGCGAGGGAAAGCCATTCTACCGCGTCCCGCTGGGAGGGAAGTCCGAACTCGGCCCCTATGCGGAGAGTGAAGAATTTGTGGTCGAAATTCGCAACCCGAACCTGTTCATTATTTACCCTCCGGTCCTCCGTGTCCACGGGGTGCGCCGTTCCGATCCCGAGAAGTTCGAGGACACCTTTCGGACATTGGTGGAGAAGGGCAAGCTGAATGTGGAGGAGAAGCAGGGTCCGCGCCCGCCATCTTCGCCTGGTGTCCCGTAGCAATTTCTCCTCGTTGGCCTTGACGATTTCTGCCGCACCCACTATTCTGGCTCCACGTCGTCCCAGTTCCACGGAAAGATGACTAAGTTCGTGAGGAGGCGCCATGTCGCTGCAAGACCGGCTGTCTGAAGACTTGAAACAGGCGATGAAGGCCAAGGATCAGCTTCGCATGGATGTGATCCGCATGATCAAGGCCGCCGTCCTGAACAAGGAGTTTGAGATCAAGAAGAGTTTGGATGATGCCGAGATGAGCCGCGTCATGACCACGCTCGTCAAGCAACGGCGAGAAGCGGTCGAGGAGTATCAGAAGGCCAAGCGGGACGACCTGGCCGCGAAAGAATTGAAAGAGATCGCCATCATCGAGGGTTACCTGCCGAAACCTCTCTCGCCGGAAGAAATGACGCAAGTCGTCGAGGCAGTCATCCGCGAGTCCGGCGCCGCCACGCTGAAGGACATGGGCAACGTGATGAAAGCCGTGATGGCCCGCCTGGCCGGGCAGGCGGTTGACGGCAAGCAGGTGAGGGAGCTGGTCCGCTCGAGACTGAGCAAAGGATAATCGCGCGTGACGACGACTCGCAGGCTCAGTGGAGTGGTGGTGTTGAGTCTGCTGTTAGGCGGGCTGGCGGGATGCCACTATTACGAGGACTTCCGGTTGAAAAAAACTCAGGCAGATGTGCAGGGGGAGCGCGCAGAATTGATGAGAGCTTACCGTGAATGCGTGCAGAAGTACGAGAGCGAACCCCGCAAGGCCAGGGAATACTGCTCGGCCTACACCCAATCTCTCCGTGAGATCGAAACCAGACGCTAAACCGCGCGGTGGGCTTTCCCCTAAAAATCATGTCCAACCCGCACGACAGTCTGAACGAGCAGGTACGCGAGGAGCAGATCCAGATGGTCCGGCTCCGCCTGCGCGCGGACCTGACGGCCTACCGCCTTGGCCATACTCCGATCACCCGCGGGGAAGCCATCGCGCTCATCGAGCGGACCCGTGCTGAGATTCTGGAGCTCTTTCCCGACAAGGGCGCGGTGTTCGATCTGGTTCTACGGCCGCGCTTCCTGCGTATCCTGAACGAGCGGGCGCTGGCCGAATGGGGAGGAACGGATTCAGTCAATTAACTTCGTAGTAGTCCCACTCCCTTGAGTTGTGTATAATGCGTCGAGTTCAACGCGGCTCGAGCGCCGATCTTCCTCCCCGTCTCCTCCGCGGCCGGAAAGCCTGTGGCAATCCCGCCCTGGCAGATCCCGCGGTCAAGAAGATCCGGCGCTCGAAGCTTTTTAATCACTCTTTGGTATCTGCAGCTCCTGGTTACTTGCCATAGGCTAAACGCCATACGCTCTTCTCTTCTACGAGTGGGGGGCTAGCTCAGTTGGGAGAGCACGACGTTCGCAACGTCGGGGTCGCGGGTTCGACTCCCGTGCCCTCCACCACTTGAACCCGCGACGGGGGTTCCGACGGGGGTGGGCCCCCTTCGCGGGGATCGTACAAGGGGGCTGGCCCCCTTTGTAGGAGTCGGCGAGGGAGGCTTCAGACCCGAGCCGGCGACGGAGGGGGTTCGACTCCCGTGCCCTCCACCATACCAACCTTCGGTTGAACCGCCATACCAAGCTTTGCTTGAACCGCTCACTTCGATCAGATGTGAGCGGATAGGTATTTTGCTGCCAGTGTTCTTCCCCATTCATCCCGGCGGAGAGGTCCTTTGCCTCCAGTAGGCTTAAATTCTTTATCCCTCGCTTGGCGTGTACCGGCCGCCCATAAGATTGTTCCTAGCGGACGGATAGGCAGCGCCGAGTTCCGGGCCAAGCGGTCTGGGTACCAGGCGAGAAGCCCGGCCGAGCTGCACTGGGCTGACTCTTCCCTGCCCAGACTTCAGTGCTGGGAGCGTCCCTATTCGAGCCTCCCCCTATAGATGTCTTTCCGATGCCCAATCTTGACGACCAGGACGATCAGGTCTTTGTCCTTGATGGTGTAAATGATCCGGTAGTCGCCTTCTCGGATACGGTAGAAATCCTCCGAACCAGTGAGCTTCTCGATCCCGTGTGGACGCGGATTTCCCTCTAGCTTCCGAAGGCGTCTAACGATCCGCTGTTGGATAGGCTTGTCGAGGGCTTTGAGTTGGCGTTCAGCGGCGGGGGCAAGATGTACCGAGTAAGCCAATCGGGTAGCCTTAGAGACCAAGTTCCTTCATGATGGCCTCAAGGGACTTCGTCCCCTTCTTCTTGGCCTCAGCGAGTGCCGCGCGCGCGTCGGCCAAGTCAATGCGGGCCTCCAAAGCCTCAAGTAATCTCAGATCTTCAATCGGAATCACAGCCGCGATCTCCTTCCCCCGGCGTTCAAGGATGACTCGCTGCCTTCCGTAGGCAACCCGATTCAGGGTATCCGAGAGGTCTTGCCTGACCTTACTTGTAGCCATGTGGGTCATGCTTTTTGCCTTTCGTCCTTTTTGTACAAACCGCTACATTTGATCAAAAGATACAACACCGCACGGGCTTAGTCAAGCCCGCGTCTTTGTTTATCGTTCCCCTAGGCAGTCCCCTTGTCGCCTCGTGAAAATGAAGAAACTGACCGCGGTTAAAGAGAGGGGTTGATGAAGGAACCCGTCGGCGTATCGGATGCCCCGGCCACCAGCACCCGCCGTCCCTCGACCCGCAGACGCCCTTCAGCGTAGAGCTGGATCGCCCGTGGATAGATGCGGTGCTCCTGCGTCAGGATCCGGGCGGACAGGCTGTCGGCCGTGTCTCCCTGCAAGACCGGGACGGACGCTTGGATGATGATGGGCCCTTCGTCCATCCCTTCGGTGACGAAATGGACCGTGCAGCCGGTGATCTTCACGCCCCAGTCCACCGCTTTCTTCTGGGCGTCCAGGCCGGGAAACGCCGGCAGGAGGGAGGGATGGATGTTCATGATGCGGTTTGGGTAGGCGCCGATCAGGACCGGCGTGACGATCCTCATATACCCCGCCAGCGCGATCAGCTCAACGTCACGCTTCTGGAGGACATCCA
>JBOHOM010000153.1:0-5469 GCA_050731075.1 Nitrospiraceae bacterium | reverse complement strand
CACTCAGGTGCCCAGCTCTTTGAGCAGTTGTTCCAGGGAGCGCCCCCCGTTCTTGAGATAGTCTTTCCAGCGTCGCTCGATCTTCTGCCGAAATCGCAGATCATGTTCCAGGAGGTAGTCTTCTAGTTCGTCCTCGCCGAGATGGTGCAGCACGGCGGTCGGTCGCCCGTTCTTGGTGATGATGACATCACCCTTTTCGGCGTTTTTGAGATACCGTGACAGGTTGTCTTTCACGTCCTTCACGCTGGCGATTTTCATGGATCCCTCCCTCTGAGTGCGTGGCCACAATTATAGCCACGCGAAGCCGGGGCTGTCAAAGCTTCGTGACCTGATCCGTGTTCACGATGTGGGGGGAATGAAACAGGGAACTCTACCGCGAGAGCCACTCACGCGCTCGTCACGCTTGGTAGAGAGACTTGAGGACCTCCGTCGTGTTGAAGAGCATCGCATTCGTCCGCGTGTAGGCGGCGTGGCCGAAGACGTGATCGCGGGCGTTCGTGGAGCCGGTGGAGTCCTTATAATCCACGAGCAGGCAGATGCCATCGTTCGCGCAGCGGACGCTCTTGCGCGCGCACTCCAGCCAGCGTTCGAACCCGTCGTACGGCTCCAGCAGTTCCCAGAGCGTCTTGTTGGCCGTCTGCGCCGCCGGTGACGTTGGGACGGCATCGCTCCCTGCGACCGCCAGTTGCTGGACGTAGTCCCCGCCCCAGGCGATCGGCATCTCCATCGTGATCTGCGGCAGCTCCATCTTGGCCAGCCACCGTTTCCCATCGCTCCGCATCGGACGATGATTGACGATGTGGAGCAGCTTGCCGATGCCCGATGGATCCCATCCGTACCGGACCGGTGTGCCGAAGGTCACGACATCCATCGCCGCCCCGTTCAGGACCTGGCCGGCCGGCAGCAGACCCTCCAGTTGCTCGAGGTCGCCGGTGGGCAGGTGGTCTTTTACGGTTTGAAGCAGGGCCTCGCGGCCGGATGACTGGCCCGGGGCCAGCAGGTTGGAGACAAGGGCAAGGACCAGCCCCGCCTGCCCGTGCCCCTGCACCAGGATGCGGTCGCCGGCACCCGGCTTCAGCTCTGCGCAGAGCGATCGGAGGCTGGTGAGCAGGCGAATGGCCGCGTGGGCCCGACCGAGGTGATGATGCTCAGAGGACCAGAGAAGGCGCGTACAGACGATGGGCCGTGAAACGTTCCGATTCACCGCATTGCGAAAGAGCTCCACGTACACTCGCGTGAAATTGGCGGCATCACCGGCTTGCTCATCGAGTAGTGCGGTGGTCGCGTCGTCGTCCGCAAGCGGCGGCTTCTTGCCTCCCGGCAGGGCCGGCAATCCGTTGGACCCTTCCCGCATGAGCGCGAGCAGGGCTTCCATGCCGGGGATGCCGCGCGAGTAGCCTCGCTTCAGGCCCCCGGCTTCGTCCAGGCGCTGGACGCCGAAGAGGTCTGAGCTGAGAAACGTGCCGTGTAGGAACAAGACCGCGCGGACGCCGGCTTCGGACAGGCGGGCTCCCAGGCGCGTCATGGCGTCTTGCCAGGCCAGGGAATCGGGGGGCGCGCCGGGCAGGAATTCACGATAGCTGACCCGTTCGCCAGGGTCCGACCGTGCATAGGAGGCGTGCTGGAAGTTATTGCCTGCCGGCATGGCGTTCTTCTAATACCCGAAATGAGCGGCGCAGCGCAATGGAACGTCAGGTTCCGAGCGGTTGACCGGCCGGAAAACGGCGTGCTAAGGTGGGAGACCGTTTCGGGAAATCGGTGAAACCTTACTCACGGCTGGGCTCAATCTGATGAATCGCACTCGCCGGATGTTCGGGAAGCTGAGCGTGGTTGCGGTTGGAATTGCGGGGCTCGCGTTCGTGGCGACGGGAGCGGGGAGTCTGAGGGCGGCTTCGTCTCCGGGCCAGTCAGACCGAGCTGAATATGTGATCCTGGTGGTGTTGGAGGGGGTGGACCAATCGTCGATGAAGGGCGGCCCCATGCCGGTCATCAGCCGCTTTGTGAAGGAAGGATCGGTCACGTGGTCCGCGACCGCCGTCACCCCCCCGTTGCGGTTGCCGACGATGGCGTCACTCTTGACCGGCATGCCGGTTGAAAAGCACGGCGTGACCTGGGACTCCTTTGACTTTATCCGAGGCTACCCCCGCCCTCCGACCGTCTTCGATTATCTGGATCTGAGCGGAGGACGGGACAGCGCCATCTTCTTCATGGACGAGTCGCTCTATCAGTTGGCCAAGCCGGAGCCCTACACGGATTATCAAATGTGCGGGCCGCTGAAGCCCGAGTGCAGCCCGGCGACGCTCGTGCAGTACATCCGCGACTATTTCCGTAAAGCCACCAGCGGGCATGGCTACGGGCACGCGATCTTGGCCCTCCCGCATTTTCTGGTCGTGCATCTCCCCGAGCCGGGGCGGGCCGGGCTGGCGAGTGGATGGGGCTCGCGCGCCTACCGCGAGGCGCTGCGAACGGTGGATCGCGCGGTGGGCTCCATTCTCGACCTGTATCGGGAATTGGGGATTCTGAAACAGACGACGGTGATCGTGACCGCTCTGAGCGGCGCGGCCGCTCCCGCAACTGGCGAGGGTCCGGCGAAACCCGGCGCCGATGGCGCCGGCCTGCCGCGCGTTCCCTGGATCGCCTGGGGGGCCGGGATCAAGCCGGGGCATGCGATCAAGCAGCCGGTGTCGATTCTGGACACGGGGGCGACCGTGCTCCGCACGCTCGGTCTGGAGACCTATACCGAATGGGAGAGCCATGCGGTGGAAGAAATCTTTAAGGCTCCCAGGCCGGCGAACATGGGGGCGGGATCGAAGGGGCCGTAGCCCGATGCGAGGGCCCAGTCCTTCCATGGCCCGAACGTCCAGGTTGTGGCGCGCCGGGACGGTCTTCGGGCTGATGCTCGGTCTGCTGACGGCGGTTCTTGTGCGGCCGGCTGAGGCCGCGCCGCCGCCGTTGCATTCCAGGGCACACGCCATCACGATCGACGCGACGGCTCTGAATCCCCCCACGCGATGGCATGTGCCCGGGGTCACCCCGATCATCTGGAGCATGGATCCGGACTACACAGAGGCGCTGCGGACGACGGAGCGGCGCGAAGTGCAGCTCAAGCCCGGGAAGTACCGCTTCGGAACCTTCACGTTCGATTTTCCGTTCACGGTGACGCTCGAAGGCGTGCTGGAGTTTGCGTCCTCGCTGGACCAGTGCGTGACCGGGCGAGGCACGCAAACCTTGACGGTCCGGTGCAGCCAAACGCAGCCATATAGCGGCCGGCCCGAGTATTGATGGCGGCCGTTTGAGCGAAGGTGATGTATGGCCGATGCCGTTGAAGACCTGCTCGAAGCATTAGAGGACGTGGATGATGCGACTCGGGAGGACGCCGCCAAGGCGCTCGCCGAGCTGGCCGACCCGAGTACCTTGGAGCCGCTGCTTCGAGCGTTCGAGGACGAGTTCTGGTCGGTGCGCGCCCACGCGGCCTTGGGGGTGGGCAGGATCGGCGGCCCTCGCGCGGCGGAGGCGCTGCTGGGCTTGTTCAATGACCCCATCGCAGAGGTGAGAGAGGCGGCGGTGGCCGCGATGGCTCACCTGGGGGCCGGAGCCCTTGACCGACTCCTCAAGGGTTTGAAGGACGAGCGATGGCGGGTGCGGGAACATGCGGCCAAGACCTGCGGGGAGATCAAGGACGCGCTCGCCGTGGACCTCCTGATCGCGGCCTGTCGGGATCGAGACGGGGCGGTGAAGAGCGCCGCGGCCGAAGCGTTGGGCAAAATCGGGGATCCCAGGGCCGTGCCGGCTCTCGTCACGCTCTTCAAGGACAGCTCGAAAACGGTTCGAGAGACGGCAGGCACGGCGCTGGTCGCCATCGGGAAACCGTCCGTCGGGCCGTTGATCGACAGCTTCCAGGACAAGGATTTTGTAGTCCGCTGCCACGCCGCCCGCGCGCTGGGCGGCATGACGAGCGACTATCAGACCGGCCGCTCCTGGGTCAGGGAGTCGCGGGTGGTGGAGGCCCTCATCGAGGCGCTCAAGGACCCCGATCGTGCGGTGCGCGAGGATGCGACGATCGCGCTCGGGATGATCGGGGATCCGCGCGCGATTGAGGCCCTGCTCGAAGCGATGAAGGATGGGGCCGTCAAGCGGCACGCCATCATGTCGCTCGGCATGATCGGTGACGCCCGGGCGCTCCCGGCGGTGCTCGACGCGCTCAAAGGGAAGGGGATCCGACAGGACGGGACGCCGACCCCGGGGTGCATCGTCAGCGAGGAGGCGTTTATCAAGGAAGCGGCCGCGACGGCCCTCGGACACTTCAGGGATCCTGGTGTCATTCCCGACCTGATCCTGTTGCTGAAGGATGTCAACCTGCGTGATCGGGCCGCCGCCTCGCTGGTTCTGATCGGCGATACTGCGATCGAGCCCCTGGTGGCGTTTCTGCACGACCCCAAGGCTTCGGAAGTGGAGGCGGAAGGTGAGCGGGTCCTCTCGTTCGCTTCCAGCCGGCTGAGCGCCGTGGAATCCCTCAAGAAGATGGTGTTTGACACGCTCCGGAAGCTCGGCTGGGAACCGCCGCCCGAGGAACGATCGGTGGACTCGTCACAGACCGACAACCTCAGGGTGGATAAACCCCTGGGCGAGGGCCGCTTTGGCCCCGCAGGGGATCTGGCCAAAGGCGTGTAGGCAGGCTCGTCTACTTTCTGACCGCCAGTCCGTGCGGGTCGGCGGTTTCCTTTCCCTCCTTCACATTGGTGATGCGCGCCACGCCGATGAACTGACCGCTCTTTCCATCCTCCATGACCTTGATCACGCCGACCCCGGGGGTCGAGCCCTGGGCGTTGTTCATCTCTTTGGCATTCCCCGTCAGCGGATTCGGGCCGCGCAGGCCCATGAAGACGTAGGCGCCATCGGGCGACACATCCAGGAGATCCGGCGCCGGATCGCCGCTGAACGGGCCGTTCAGGTCGATCGAGCTGACGCTCAGGTTGTCCAACGAGTCGATGATCTCGATCTCGTTCCCCGCCCGATCCGCGCTCCAGACGTAGCGTCCCACTCTCGCCATGCCGTGAGAGTCGGCAAACTTCGTGTCGCGCGAGGTGATCAGCTTCGCCGAGACCGATTTCGGCAGGTCGGAGATGGTGAGCGCATAGACGTCGTAGGACAAGGGCGCCACCGGCCAGCCGCCGCCCGAGTTGAGGTACATGACGTCCCCCACCTGCACGCCGCCGCAGCCGGCGGGATGAATCTCGTTGTTGTCCAGCGTGGCGACGATCTTCATCGGGGTCTCCGTGACATCCACCACGAAGAGCCCGCCGCCGCGCAAGGTGATAAACGCGTATTTGCTGGTCGCTTCGGTGATCGGGCAGATCGGCGCCGTGTCCGGGCGCTCGCCGCCCTCCAGCGCCCCCAGGTTCATCACGTCCGTCGCCGGATCGAAGGTGAACTTATGAGCCTTGTAGTCTGTCCAGATCCGGATGAACT
>JBOHOM010000152.1:0-2795 GCA_050731075.1 Nitrospiraceae bacterium | reverse complement strand
GCGGGTCCGTTGGCCCTCGAGGTCCGTCAGTTCACCCATCAGCCGCTCGGCTCGACGCAGGACCTCGTCGCGACGGCCCGTCAGACCGGCCAGAGAGTTTTCCCCGCCGGCCGCCCGCACGGTGATGTCCAGGATGGCTCGCCGGGCCCGCTCCACCTCCTCCGTCGCCACCGCGCGCCGGGCGGCCAGCCCCTGGGCGGTGTCCTCCAACCCGGCAAGCGCGCGCTCGCGCCCGACGATCTCACCTTCCGCCTCGGACAGCCGCGTGCGCAGGCCGGCGATGTCCGCGGCCCCCTGCTCCTGCTCCCGGCCCAGACGCGTCAACTCCTCTACGGCCTGGGTCCGCTGCTGCTCGTACAGCACCAGCCGGCCCGCCTCCACTTCGACCGTCGTGAGCGCCTGCGCCTGCTGGTGCTCGACGCGCGCCACTTCCTCTCGGATCTGTGCGATCGATTGCTCAGCCGCCAGCATTCTGAGTCTGACTTCCTCGACCTCGCAGCTCAGACGCCCTTGTTCCGCCGCCTGGCCGGATTCCTTCGTTCCCAGCGCCGCCAGCTCGGCCTCCGCCTCCCCCTGGCGGCCAAACAACGCGCGGTAATTCAGCACCAGCAGGCGGATCTCCAGCTCCTTCGCCTCCTGCTGGAGCCTGTGATAGGCGCGCGCCTGCCGAGCCTGCCGCTCGAGCGAGTTCAGCTGACGTTGCACCTCAGCGATGATGTCGCGGACACGCACCAGATTCTGGTGGGTGGAGTCCAGCTTGCGGAGCGCCTCGGCTTTCTGCTTCTTGTACCGCACGATGCCGGCGGTCTCCTCGATGAGCTCCCGGCGGTCTTGCGGAGAGGCGTTCAAAATCAGGTCGAGGCGCCCCTGCTCGATGACCGTGTGTCCCTTGTTTCCCGCCCTGGTATCCAGGAACAGGCTCCGGACATCCTTGAGCCGGCAGGCCGCCTTGTTGATCAGGTACTCGCTGTCGCCGTTCCGGAACAGGCGGCGTGTGACCATCACTTCGTGGCACTCGCCGAGTTGAGCCGGCAAGCCCGGGAGTCCCTCCAGTTTCAGATCCGCGAACCCGCTCACGATCAGCGAGACTTCCGCCAGGCCGAGCGGCTTGCGGGTTTCCGTGCCGTTGAAGATGACATCCTCCATCCGCTCGCTGCGCAGGGTCTTGGTACTCTGTTCCCCGAGCACCCACAGCATGGCGTCCACCACATTGCTCTTCCCCGTGCCGTTCGGCCCCACCACGGTGGTGAGGCCCCTGGGAAAGTCGATTTTCGCCTCGACAAACGACTTGAACCCCGTCAACTCCAAGGACTTCAGGTACATCCTGCCCCCTCCGGATCCGTACTGCCGCCGACCCCCGGGCACGCCCGGGAATGTCGGCCCTTGTACCACAGCCTCCGGTCAAATGTAAAGACAAACCCACTAGAGACTGCGCTCTAGATTCATTCGCCTACAAGATACGGGGTATTCTGGAGGGACCTACAAGGCCTCTTCCTGGGAAGCCGACTTCGCGCTGACGAGTTCCTTTGGCAGGAGGAATTCCACGTCTTCTTCGATCACGGTCAACTCTTCCACTTCCGGCCCGCCGTAGCGCTTGAGATATTCCACCACCTCGGTGACCAGGACCTCGGGGGCGGAGGCGCCGGCCGTGATCCCGACCGCCCGGACATCCTTCACCCAGTCCGCCTTGATATCGGCCGCGGAGTCGATCAGATAGGAAGGAATGCCGCAGAACTCCGCCAGCTCGCGAAGGCGATTCGAGTTCGAGCTGTTCGGCGAGCCGATGACCAGGATGACGTCCACCAGTTTGGCCAGCTCCTTCACGGCGTTCTGACGGTTCTGAGTCGCGTAGCAGATGTCTTCCTGATGAGGACCCTTGATGCCCGGGAAGCGGCGATTCAGCGCCCCGACGATGTCCCGGCACTCATCAACGCTCAGGGTGGTCTGTGTCACGTACGAGAGGTGGTGCGAATTCTCGACTTGCAGATTCTCGACATCGCGCACCGAGGAGACCAGGTGGAACTTATCCGGAATCTGTCCCAGTGTCCCGATCACCTCAGGGTGGCCGGCATGCCCGATCAGGATCAGCTCATACCCCTGGACATGATCGCGATTGACCTCGTTGTGCACCTTGATGACCAGGGGACAGGTGGCGTCGATGACCTTGAGGCTCCGACGGTGCGCCTCCTCCCAGACTTCCTTGGCGACGCCGTGGGCGCTGAAAATCACGATTGCCCCGTCCGGCACCTCGTTGAGTTCCTCCACGAACACCGCGCCCTTCTGGCGCAAGGAATTCACGACGTGCCGGCTATGGACGATCTCGTGACGGACATAGATCGGCGCGCCGTAGGTCTTCAGAGACAGCTCGACGATATCGATGGCCCGGTCCACCCCGGCACAGAAGCCTCGCGGATTGGCCAGATAGATTTTCATGGTTTCTCGTTGGTCCGTTTAGTCCGTTTGGTCCGTTGTTCCGTTAATGTGAAGTGTGCAGCGCAACCTGACAACTGGGTGTCACCTTACGGCACGGCGGGCCGTTCCGTCAACTGAATAAACGCACCAGCCACAGGATGAACGACAGCCTGGGCTACGGCTGGCTCGCCTGTTATGCGGCAGGGGTTGGTCTTCTCCGTCTTCTTGTCCGCCTATCAATCTCGTCGTTGCACGAGGCTCTCCTTCGGTCGCATCAAGCCGCCGAACGGCCTCGAGCTCAGCGGCCCGGCAAGACTATTATCGACCGAAAACCGCGCCCAGGCCGGGTCCGCTGCAGCGAGTTGTTAGACGGCCCTCTCGAT
>JBOHOM010000151.1:0-3964 GCA_050731075.1 Nitrospiraceae bacterium | reverse complement strand
GTTGCTCGAACTCCCTGACCGCCCGCATGACGGCGAGGGGCGGACCATAGCCGGTGTCCGCATCGACGATCGCCGGGATTGAGACCGCGTTCGCAATCGTCCCGGCATCGGCTGCCACCTCCGTCATTGAGAGGAGCCCGATGTCGGGCAGCCCCCGAGCCGCCGCCAGCGCGGCGCCTGAGACATAGACCGCTTCGAACCCCGCGCCTTCGATCTGGATCGCCGTCAGCGCGTTGAACGCCCCCGGCATCATCACGAGATGCCGGGCGATCAATTCCCGCAAGCGTCGCGGCTTGGTTTGACTCATAAGCGAATAGCGAATAGCAAGTAGCTATGAGCTTTAAGCTGCTAGCTGTTCGCTGCTAGCTGATTCTTAAGAGCGGCATCAGATCGCCGACGTTTTTCAGGGCGTCCAGCTTCCACACCAGGTCGATCACCCGACCCGCTCGTGCGCGGTCCAGCTTCCCTTGCGCGAGGCTGCGGAACTTTTCCTCCACCTCGCGATCCGACATCGGGTTCCGAGGGTGGCCCAGCGGAAAGTCCACCTGCCGCACATACTCCTTGCCCGCCGCCGTTCGGACCGTAACCCGCGTGGGCATGGCGTGCGGATACCAGTCTCTAAACTCCGGTTGTTCGACGACCCGGATCTTTTGCATCAGGGCATGCAGAGCCGGATCCTCGAGCCACTTCGTTCCGAACGACCGGACGGTCACTGTCCCGTCCAGCAAGGCGACGGCGACGCAATACGGGAAGCTGTGGTCGGCGGTCTCCCTCGTCCGTGGACGCCACTTGGCCTCATCCCGTCCGATAATCTCGATCGCGACGCCATAGCTGCCGATCTCGACTTCGGTCATGCCGGCGAGGGACCGGGGTCCTTCCGCGTTCAGCACCTGCTCCCGGACGAGGAGCGCCGCCTCGACCGCGGTCTGCGCATGGTATTCCACCGGGTAGTGTTTAATGTATGTCTCGAGGATCTTGAACGACTCAGCGCCTCGCCGAGCCCGGCCCTCGCCGGCGAATGCCGGTAAATCGAACGGCCCCGACACCAGCTTCATGAAGCCCTTCTCGCCCTCAAAGATCGGGGAGGGCCCGGTCATGCCCTGTTGCGCGAGGACGGCGGCGAACAGGCCGTTCCGTGTGGCGTTCGAAAAGGCGCAGGCCTTCCACATGGAGAGGTCTCCCACCCGCGTTTGCCGCAGCGCCACGTTGGCCACGCCGGCGAGATTGACCGCCTGGACCGTCTGGGCCTCCGACAGCTTCAGCACCTTGGCCGCCGCCAGCGCGGACGAGAAGGGACCGTACGTCACATGGTCCCACCCGCGCGGCCGGAGCGCCGCGGCATCGCACAACCGGCACTGGACCTCGTAGGCGAGGGCGATCGCCTCAATGGCTTGCTTGCCGGAAGCACGGGTTGCCTCCGCAACGGCCAGGACCGCCGCGATATTGTCCGAGGGATGCGCGGGCTCCTGCGACAGGTAGGTGTCGTTGAAGTCCAGGTAGCGGACCAGCGCTCCGTTGGCGAAGGCGGCCAGATCCGGAAGGGTCTTATGCCCCGTCCCCCACAGCGTGGCGCCGCTGGCGCTCTTCACTGCTTGTGCCGTGCGGCGGGCGATCCGGCAGGGCTCGGCGGACCAGCCGCCGAAGGCGCACCCGAGGCTGTCCAGGATCCGGCGTTTGACCTCATGCACCACAGCGGCGGGAAGATGCGGATAGGACAGCGACCGACCGTACTCGGCGAGGCGATCGGCAATCACGGAACTGCCACCTCCATCGCAAGAAGTTTAGCACACTAATGACACGCGGACCCCGACTTTGTTAGCATGAAGACGGCCGCAGGCCGACAGTCGAAGGAGCCCATCATGCCATACCGCTTCGTCAACGTCTCCACCGGTGAACGCATTGCGACGGTCACCCTGAACAACCCCCCGTCGAATCTGCTCACGACCTCGGTTCTTACAGAACTGGATCAAATCTTCGGCGAGCTGGAGGCGAGTGACGACATCCGGGCGGTGGTG
Organism: Nitrospiraceae bacterium; assembly: GCA_050731075.1. GTDB lineage: Bacteria > Nitrospirota > Nitrospiria > Nitrospirales > Nitrospiraceae > 40CM-3-62-11. The sequence continues at coordinate 1,949 of JBOHOM010000151.1, read as the reverse complement.
CTGACGGCCACCGGCCGTTTTTTCTGTCCCGGTGTCGATTTGAAAGAGCTGGCGCTCCTCGCCACCGCGTACCAGGGGTCGGAGTTATCCGGCCGGGGTCAGGCCCTGCTGAACCGGATCGAACGCTCGGACAAGCCTGTCATCGCCGCCATCAACGGCACCTGCCTGGGCGGGGGGCTTGAATTGGCGATGGCCTGCCACCTGCGGGTGGCGGCCACGGGGATTGCTCTCGGCCTGCCGGAGATCAAACTGGGCCTCATCCCGGGTTTCGGCGGGACCCAACGGCTCCAACGAATCATCGGTCCGTCGCAGGCTGCCGAGTTGATCCTGACCGGGGAGAGCATCACCTCGGAGGAGGCCCTGGCGCTTGGGTTGCTCAACCGGCTTGCCCCTGCCGACCAGGTGCTGCCGCAAGCGATGGTCCTGGCCCGCATGGTCACGACGAAGGGGCGCTTGGCCACCCAGGCCGCTTTGCGGGCAATCCGGACCGGCCTCGATAGTCCCTTCGCCGAGGGGATGGCGCGCGAGGCGGAGCTGTTCGGGGAACTGTGCGAGACCGCTGACAAGCAGGAGGGGATCACCGCGTTCATGGAAAAACGGCCTCCCAAATTCACAAGTCGCTAGAAATCAAATAAAATTTGCCAAATTCCGCCTTGATTACTACAGTAAACGCAGTAGGTCAGTAACAACTGCGCAGACTGTCGCCGCCACGCGCCATCGCTGGTTTTCTCGGGCCTGAGCCATCTGGGAGCAGGTCGAGAACCTTGCCATGTTGAGGCGGTCGGGGATGCCGGGTAGGCGGGATGCAGTACGAAGAACTCATCACCTCTCTGAAACAGGTCGGCAAGGATCCCTCCCGCCTGATCTTTGAAGACGAGCTGACCGGTATCGCCAACCGTCGCTTCCTCCTCAGCTACTTCGAGAACAAAGTTCCCTGGGATGCCCTGAACGGCCACTCCCTGTCGCTGCTCATGATCGATGTGGATTACTTCAAGTCGATTAACGATACCTACGGCCATCAGTGCGGTGATCAGGCGCTGATGCTGGTGGCTCGCCTGCTCACAGAGGTGGCCGGAGAAGAGGGCCTGCCCATCCGCTTCGCCGGTGATGAGTTCATGATCCTCATGCCGCGCGCGTCTCGCACCGCGGCCCTGCAACTGGCCACGCGTCTTCACCAACGGATCCACGAGGAATCCCTCAACCTGGAAGACGAAAAAGCCGTTGTCCACCTGACCCTCAGCATCGGCGTGGCATCGGCGCCCGAGGACGCTCAAAACGGCAAGGCCTTGATCCAGAAGGCCGACACCGCGCTCTACCACGCCAAGAAATCAGGGCGTGACCGGCTGGCAAACGCCGCGGAACTCGAACTCCAGGCGGTGTCCGACAAGGCGGCCCTCCACCTGCTTGAAGAGGTCCACAGCGTCGGGCGAGGGCTGGAGCTGGTCCAGGTCGCCGAATCGCTCAAGAAGTTCGGTCAACGCCAGAGTCAATTTTTGCTCGTCGAAGGGGCCGACGGGATGGGCAAGACCACGTTTTTGGAGGCCATTCGCCACACCCTTGTCCAGGGCGAGGTCGAGGTGGTTGAGGCCAACGGGGTACAACAGGAGGCGTTTCGCCCGTATTATCTGGCGGCCAACGTTCTGCTTCTGCTCCTGAGCCGTCGATCGGACAAGGGAGCCGCGGTCTTCGAGAGCCTGAGCTCGACACAGATCGCGTATCTGAGTCATATCCTGCCTCAACTGGAGGAAGTGCAGGACGTTCGGCTCGACGAGGATGAAGCGGCCCAGCGCGAGGGCCTGTTCAACACGCTGGTGTTTCTCATTCCCAAGCTGATCGGGTTCCGTCCTCTCATTCTGCTCCTTGACGATCTCCACTTCGCCGATGAGGCGACGCTGATGTTGCTCCGGGTGCTGATCCTGCGTCGGGAGACCCCTGTCCTCATCTGCGGC
>JBOHOM010000150.1:0-3347 GCA_050731075.1 Nitrospiraceae bacterium | reverse complement strand
AAAATAGATTGAATCGTGGAACCGGTTCCCGGCCACCACCGCACTGGCGCTGTAGACCATCACCAGGCCGATCAGCGCCAGCACGACCGCGACCGCCAGGACGCTTCCGTCGCTCCCACTCCGCTTGCGCCCCCGGTCGCCTGAAGATGGCCAAGGCAGCGCCAGCGTCGCCGCCTCGATTCCCCTGCGCGCCATTCGTCCTCACCAACTGATGGCTATAGGCGAGAGGCTAGGGGCTATAGGGAAATCGCCAGAGCTAACATTCATGAGCCCATTGCCTCTCGCCTGTTGCCTCTTGCCTAATATCACGGCAGCGCCTTCACCAGCGCCTTGAACTGCCGGCCCCGGTCTTGGTAGTCCGTGAACATGTCGAAGCTGGCGCAGGCCGGTGACAGCAGCACCACATCTCCGGGAGACGCCTCACGGGCCGCCAACTCGACCGCCTCTCTGAGCGTGGCGGTGCGGCTGATGCGATCGAAGGGGCCCATCGCCTCCTGGATGCGCGCCGCCGCCTCACCGATCAGAATCAGCCGCTTCACCCGCCGACGCACCGGTTCTCGCAGCCTGGCAAAATCGCCCCCCTTGTCGCGCCCCCCCGCGATCAGGAAGATCGGCTCTTCCAGGCTTTCCAGCGCTCTGAGGGTGGCATCCACATTCGTGCCCTTGGAGTCGTTCACAAACCGCACGCCCTGCCGCTCCCCCACCGTCTCGAACGCGTGTTCGATGCCGGGAAACGTCCGCAAGACCCGGCGTATGACTTCGGGGCGGCACCCGCATACGAGGCCGATCGTGACCGCGGCCAGGGCATTCGCGAGATTGTGAGACCCGGGGAGCCGAATGTCGGCCCGCCGACAGACTTCCTCCTCGCGTCCCCCGACAGTTGCCATGACACGGTCTCCATCCAGATAGGCTCCCTCCGAGACCCGGCCCCTCCGACTGAATCCCAGGACCTTGGCGCGCAGGCCCTTGCGCAGGCCGGCAACCCGTTCGTCGTCCAGGTTCAGCAGCGCGAAGTCCTCGCCCGTTTGGTTCTCGAAAATCCTGGCTTTGGCGAGAGCATAGCTGTCCAGCGACGGGTAGCGATCCAGATGATCCGCCGTGATGTTCAATACCGCCGCGATCCATGGATGGAATCGCTCGATCGTCTCGAGCTGAAAGCTGGAGACCTCGGCAACGAGATAGTCATAAACCTCAGCGGAGGCGTTTCGGGTCCGGCCGGCCGCCCGGTAGGCCGCCAGCGCCGCTTCGCACAACGGGGTCCCGAGGTTTCCGCCCGTGAAGACCCGCCGGCCGCTCTGTTCCAGGATGAGCCCCACCAGCGTCACCGTGGTGCTCTTGCCGTTCGTTCCCGTGATGGCGATGACCGGCGCGGTCAGGAAACGGGACGCCAACTCCAGTTCGCCGATGATCCGCGCGCCCCGACGGCGGGCCGCTTGCAGCGACTCCATGCGCGCCGGCACGCCGGGGCTGATCACCACCACGTCGGCTCCCTCAAGCGCCGACTCGTAGCCGGGTCCCACCTTCACCGCCAGAGTTCCCCGTTCCAGACGCGACAGCGCCTCCGCCAACGCCGCCTCCTCCTTGCCGTCCGCGACCGTGACGCGCGCCCCCACGGCTTGGAGCAACCGCGCCGCCGCCACTCCGCTCCTGGCCAACCCAACCACCGTGACTTTCTTGCTTCTGAATTGTGCAGCGGGGTCTGACATCATGGCCGTCAACGATCAGCATTCAGATATCAATAACCTAAGGCTATGGGCGTGAACCGGGGGCCATTGGTAACAAATCTTGCCTATAGCCCATCGCCGGGGACCCGTTGCTCCGGGAATGCAACGGGTGCCCCCCTCGCCTGTCATCTCAGTTTCAACGTGCTCAAACTCAGCAGCGCCAACAAGATCGCAATGATCCAGAGTCGCACCACGACCTTCGGCTCCTCCCATCCCTTCATTTCAAAATGATGATGGATGGGGGCCATCAGGAAGATCCGTTTCCCCCGCGATTTGTACGACGCCACCTGGAAGATGACCGAAATCGCCTCGATGACGAACACACCGCCGACCAACAGCAGCAGCAACTCGTGCTTGCTGACCACCGCGACGGTCCCCAGCGCCGCGCCCAGCGGCAGAGAGCCCACATCGCCCATGAACACCGAGGCGGGGTAGGTGTTGAACCAGAGGAACCCGAGGCTGGACCCGAAGATCGCCGCCGTGAACACCGAGAGCTCTCCTGCCCCCGGGATATAGGGGATCAGCAGGTATTCGGACGTAATACTGTTTCCGACCACGTAGGCGACGATGGTGTACGCCAGGGCGGCGATCATCACGGGGACCACCGCCAACCCATCGAGGCCGTCCGTCAGGTTGACCGCGTTCGAGCTGCCGACGATGACCAGGATTGCGAACGGAATGTAGAACAGGCCCAGATCCGGCGTAAAATTCTTGAAAAAGGGGACGCTGAGCTTGGTGGAGTAGCCGGGCAAAAAATAAAAAAACAGGCCGATGCCGAGCGCCACCAGGCCTTGCGCGAGGATTTTCTGCGAGGCCGACAGCCCTTTGGGTTGGTTGCGCGCAACCTTCAAGTAATCGTCCACAAACCCCACCAGCCCGAACCCGATGGTGGCGAAAATGGCCAGCCACACGTACCGATTCGTGACATCCGCCCAGAGCAGGGTGGAGAGGAGCACCGCGAACAGGATCAGGAGCCCGCCCATCGTCGGCGTGCCGGTCTTGGCGAGATGGCGGCTGGGACCATCATCTCGAACCTGCTGCCCCAGCCGCATTTCCTGCAGCTTCCGGATCAGCGTCGGGGTCAGCACGAAAGCCAGCAGAAACGCCGTCACTGCCGCATAGATGATCCGGAAACTCAGGTACCGGAAGACGTTCAGGAAGGAGAACTCGGTGTGGAGCGGATAGAGCCAGAGGTACAGCATAGTCAGACTGCCGTGACGCGTGACGCGTGACACCCGTTGCTTTTCATGGCGCAACGGGTCTCCGTGACGCGTCCAACTCCTGTATTTCCGTTTGATACCATCTTCTCGCGCAAGTCACTCGTCACGTGTCACCCGTCACCGTTTCATGAGCGCCTCGATCAGCCGCTCCATCCGCATCCCGCGGGATCCCTTCACCAGGATCACGTCACCCGCACGTATCATCGAGGTGAGGGTCGCGGCCGCAGCCTGGGCGTCCGACGCTTCCCGAACGCGATCCGGGGCCATGCCGGCCTCGCGCGCCCCGTCCGCAAAGCCACGTCCGAGCATCCCGCACGCAATGAGGTATCCGACGCGACGCTCGGCCAGGTACGCCCCCACTTCGCGGTGGAGAGCCGGGGATTTCGGGCCCAGCTCCAGCATA
>JBOHOM010000149.1:0-3294 GCA_050731075.1 Nitrospiraceae bacterium | reverse complement strand
ACATGGACCTGCTTGAGGGCCTTCCACGCCTTGCGATCCTCCTTGTCATAGGTCACCCGGCTTTCCTCTTCGTACGCCTGGCAGTCGCAGTGCCAGCACGGACCTTCTTCCCGCCGATGCGCCAGATAGTCATGGCCACAGATGCAGGTCATCCCCGCACCTCCTCGTTCGCTTGGCTGAACGCCGAATTGAGCTGGGCCATGGCGGCATGCGTCCCCCCGCTGTCCGGGTGCCGGCTCTTCGCCAGCAGGCGGTAGCGATCGACGAGATCCTGGAGCGTCACGGGCTCAGCGTCCTTGAAGTTCAGGACGTGTCGCCAGTCGTTCGGCGAGGGCAGCGCCGTGAACCCGGTGAACGCGCGCTCGAGGATCGTGGCCCCGCCGTGGCGATCGATCGCGCGGAGGGCGTCGAGTGTGGCGGCGATCGCGGCGAGATTGTCCGCGACGCGGATGTAGTGATCGATCGCGATCACGCGCTTCCGTTGCCGGCGGTCCGTCCAGTACACGGCGACCCCGGGATCCTCGGGCTCGCGCTGCTCCGAGACCGGCAGGCCATTCTTCTTCAGGCGCAGGTTCGAGGAAATGATCACCTGCCAGTCGGGGACCCCAAAGAGCCGCAGATTGTCGAGGACGCGTTTCACCCCTTCGGCGATGCTGACTTCCCGCTTGGACGTGTAGGCCTCGTGCTGGGCCGGATCCCGGAACGACGGCCGGTAGGTCGTGCTCGCGGTCCGGAACTTGGCACTCTTCCGGTTGTAGGCCACGGTCCGCGGCCAGCCACTCGGCCAGGTCAAGGGAGCGCTCGTCGTCTCTTGGCGGTCAGTCAGCATCACCCCCCTCGGAACTGGACCCGGATCGCACGGGCCTGCTCCGGCGTCAAGGCCACGGCGACCGCCGCATACTGCTGCCAGAGGAGCTGTTCTGTCCGGATCAGGTCCGCCAGCACCCCCTCCCGGCTGCCGTCCTCTCGCCGCAGCCGGTTCACGCGCTGGACTTGGGCAATGGCCCCCCGGAGTTTGATCGCTTGGTACAGCTCCCGCCCGAAGTCCTCCAGCATCAAGAACGGACCGGGCGGCGCCTGGGCCGGTGCCGGCTTCGGCTTCGGCGGCACCCACCCACACGCACACGGCTCCGGGGGGGTGACGGTGTGGTGACAGTCGGGGCAGCGCGTGCTCAGGTGACCTCCGCCAGGTACTTCTCAAACTTCGTTCGGTTAAAGAGCGTCTCCGGAGACAGCCACTTCTCCGTCTTCGGGTCCCCCTTCCACTCCCGCACCTTCCGGGCAATGAGACTCTTACAGGTCTGGACATCCACCCCCGACTTCAGCCGCGCCATGATAAACTCCATGTGGACCGACAACCGCCCGCTCCCTTCTTTCGGACGAAACGCGCGCCCGGTTTTTTCGTTGAGAAACTGGAGCACCATCGCGGCCTCGGTCTTGAAGTTGCGCTCGGCCTCCCCCCCCTCCGAATCTTTCTCCGCTTCACCCTTCCTCAGAGAAGAAAGAGAAGAACAAGAAAGATCCGAGTCCGAGTCCGGACCAGCGTAACTATTGTGCACAATTGTTTGCATCTGCATACTATTGTGTACAGATGTTTGCAGAATCTGGGATTCCTGTGGAATATCCGGGTATTTGGACTTCTTCGCTCGAGGCCTCCCTTGATGGGTCTCCCATGTGTGAAAAACCCCATAGGCCCGGTCCTTGACCTGATAGAGGGTCATCAACCTGTGCATAACTAGGTCATTTAGGTCAGGTTTGACATAGGAAATCAAATACTTGGATCGATATGGGAAGCAAATCGATTTGACGACCTCTGGGTCGGCAATGAACCGTCCAAAGTCGTCTGCTACCGTTGTGAGCCTCCAGAACAACCGCTCGGCGCGGTCAGACACCCGCGCCAGGTTTTTGCTCGTTCGGCAACTTTCCCGGATCCACCGATTGGGCATGATCGTTCTGATTTACCATCCAGAGTGAGGACTTACACGAGGGACACCGCCGTGGTTCAGGCACCCTGGGCGTCCAGACATACCCACATCGATGACACCGGCACTGCGTAATTTGGACCATTGTTTTTTCTTTATCATGATAGGTATGGCTTGTCAAGGGGGTCGGCCGAAATCTTTCCCAAGCGCCCTGTTTTGATCTCCCCCGTCTCGAGATTCTCGAACCAATAACTGCACCGGAAATGCTCGATCTCTTCGGGCCTGAGCGGGAAGCGCCGGCAGGTGTCCGGCTTCAGCTCTTGGATCTGACAGCGGCCGTCCACGTGCTTCGGGCAGGGGCCCCAGAGGGGACCGGTGACCACATAGCTCCATGGCGTGTCAGTGATGTCGCCGCTTCGTGGATCGAGGAGCCTCCCGACCACGGGGGGGCCGAAGCGGACGAGGCCGTAGTCTTCCTCGACGCGGGACTCGGGCAAGAGGAGCCGGACGCTGCTCACGGCGAATTGGCAACAGTCGCCGCAGTGATTGCACTCGCCGAAGCGGACCCAGCTCATGGCCGGCGGAGGCGCTTAATCCAGGCGAGACGGGCCTGCCAAGGCAGGCAGGTTTGGATGTGGGTAGTGATCGAGCCGAGGATGAGGTGATCGCAGCAGCCGCACACAGTTTCCGCAACTTTTACCGGGTCATCTGTGCCGGCGAAAGGGTACAGCGCTCCGGCGGTCCAAGCGCGACCCCCACCCCCACGCGCGCCAGCTCCTCCACTCAGAGGGCGGATCGACGAGTTGACATAACGCCACTTATACGACATTGGAGTCCGAAACCTTTGATTCTGAAGGGGTTATGTCGATCGGCCTAGGCTGGTGAGTAGCTTCAAACACCTCTTTGATCGTGAGCCACGCATCGTTCAACTTGCGTTCAAGCTCCGAGTCAGAGAGTAAGTGAATGCCGCCGGTCGCGAAACGGGAATCCATCCTCGACTCTAATGGATACCCAACCAGTCTTGACAGGATATTGACCACGTACGCCCAGCGGTCGGGCCGGCCATTCGCCCAGTCTTTCAGATGCTGGGCATCGGGCCCGTGCGCCATGAGCGCTTGCAGCCAGTCCAAGAACGGCGCACGGGACAGACGATCCAGGTCGCGACGAAGATCAGGGCTCGACGCAATGAGGGCGCGAAGGTCAGTCTCGTGAGGCATGGGCATCGAGTTCCGCTTGTAAGGCCAGCATGCGATCGAACCAGGCTTTCACCGCGTCAGAATGCGAGACCAGGAGGCGACCGATCTTGATCACGGGAAAGCCGTAGTCCTTCCGCCACAAGTCCATCGTCGGCCAGGACAGACCAGGGCCGGCC
>JBOHOM010000148.1:0-3534 GCA_050731075.1 Nitrospiraceae bacterium | reverse complement strand
AGACGCATCGGTGTGTAGTTGTAAATCGTATTGGTCGTGAGCACCCCCGTCTGCGGCACTTGTTGTTGAGAGCCAATCACCACAAAGCACGTCACGGCCCCGCAGGCTGCCTGGGCGCGCGACGCTGCGATCACGCAAAGCGCAACAAGAGTTGAAAGAACAAACAGTTTGGGTGCAAGAGCAATGGCTCCTCTGCCCATGGTCTTCTCCATCTCCTCTGCATAGGGTGCCAGTATTGAATCCCGGCTCGCGACAGTTAGCTCATGAAACGCAGCGGACACTCACGAGTGAGTGCGACCACTGACCGGCTGACGCCGCAAGCCGCTTGGCAGTTAGTTGGTGGAGAAGACGGGAGGACCGCGTGTTGAGTAGGACGGAAGAACTGTGCTCGGCGGCTCGTGAGAAACAGGAACACCGATCAAGGAGACCGGACCGGTGTGAGCGTGGAGGCCGAACGAAATCCCTTCGAGCACCTGTCCGGCCGCGCACATCCACGAGCACAGCGCGCTCGCATGGGTGGCGGCGTTATGGTGCGCATGATGCGCGGCGTGGGCGACGGTCTGCGGATAGATCAGCCCGCTGAGGAGCAGGAGCCAGACGGTCAGGCCGACCGCGGTGGCTCGCTGAAGGGTTCGGTTCATCCGGTGAGTCCACGCAACGAATAAGGCGCATACTGTAGGTCGGTCAGGTGGTCGGTGTCAAGAGAGCAAGGAGGACTCCGGCTTCTTCTATAGGATTCCTGTCCGAATTGCTGTATACTGATGCGACTCCGACGAAATACGTCTTTAGTCTGAAGGGGTTAGCCGCGATGCTCGCGAGCCTTCTGAATCTGATCTTCGGCAGCAAGAACGACCGCGAAATCAGCCGCCTGCGGCCGACCGTGGACCGCATCAATGCCCTCGAGCCGACCCTGACCCCCCTCTCCGATCTCGCGCTGGCCGACAAAACCGAAGCCTTCCGGAAGAGATTGGCCGCCGGGGAAACGCTGGTTGATCTGTTGCCGGAGGCGTTTGCGGTTTGCCGGGAAGCCTCCCGGCGGACGCTGGCGATGCGGCATTTCGATGTCCAGCTCCTGGGCGGCATGGTCTTGCACCAAGGCAAGATCGCTGAAATGAAGACCGGTGAGGGCAAGACGTTGGTGGCGACCCTGCCGCTGTATCTCAACGCGCTCGCCGGGAAAGGCGCCCACCTGGTGACCGTCAATGACTATCTGGCCAAGCGGGACGCCCAGTGGATGAGCCCGCTCTACCATGCCCTGGGCCTGTCGGTGGGCGTGATCCAGCATGACGCCTCGTTCCTATTCGATCCCGCCTACGACGCGCCGGACAAGCGCCTGCAGCACCTGCGGCCCTGCACGCGTACTGAGGCGTACCGGGCCGACATCACGTACGGAACCAACAATGAGTTCGGCTTCGACTACCTGCGGGACAATCTGATCGTCAACGACATCAGCCAGTGCGTGCAACGGGAACCGAATTACGCGATCGTGGACGAAGTGGACAGCATTCTGATCGACGAAGCCCGCACGCCGCTGATCATCTCGGGCCCGACGGACGAGTCCACCGATCTCTACTATCGAATCAACTCGATCATCCCGCAGCTCAAAATCGAGCAGGACTACACGATCGAGGAAAAGACCAAGACCGCCGCCCTGACCGAAGAGGGCAACATCCGGGTCGAGAAGCTGCTCGGGGTCGACAATCTGTACGACCTCGCCCACATGGACCTCGTCCACCACGTCGTCAAGGCGCTCCAGGCTCACGCGCTCTACAAACGGGACGTGGATTATGTCGTCAAGGACGGCGAGGTGATCATCGTGGACGAGTTCACCGGCCGCTTGATGCCCGGCCGCCGGTGGAGCGACGGCCTGCACCAGGCGGTCGAGGCGAAGGAAGGCGTCAAGATTGCCAACGAGAACCAGACCCTCGCCTCGGTCACCTTCCAGAACTACTTCCGCATGTACGCCAAATTGGCCGGCATGACCGGCACCGCCGACACGGAGGCCAGCGAGTTCGCCAAGATCTACAACCTGGACGTGAACGTGATCCCGACCAACCGGAAGATGATCCGGATCGATTACGCCGACGTCATCTACCGGACTGAAAAAGAGAAATTCGACGCGATCGTGGAAGAGATCAAGGACTGCTACGAGCGTGGGCAACCGGTGCTGGTCGGCACCATCTCCATCGAGAAATCGGAGCGCCTTGCGGGCTACCTCAAGCGGCACGGCATCAAGCACAACGTCTTGAACGCCAAGTATCACGAGAAGGAAGCGGAAATCATCGCGCAGGCGGGCCAGAAGGGCGCGGTGACGATCGCCACGAACATGGCCGGCCGGGGCACCGACATTCTGCTGGGCGGCAACCCGGATTTCCTGTTCAAGCGCATCCTGTACCAGGGTGAGGAGCTGCCCGAGGACCGCAAGCAGGCGATCTTCGAGCAGATCAGAGCGGAATGCGACGCGGACAAGAAGGACGTGATCGCGCTGGGCGGGCTCCATATCCTGGGCACGGAGCGGCACGAGAGCCGACGCATCGACAACCAGCTCCGCGGCCGCTCCGGCCGGCAGGGCGATCCCGGCACCTCGCGGTTCTTTCTCTCGCTGGAGGACGACCTGCTGCGGATTTTCGCGTCCGAGCGGATCTCCAACCTCATGCTCAAGCTGGGCATGGAAGAAGGGGTGCCGATCGAACATCGCATGGTCACCCGGGCGATCGAGAACGCGCAGAAGAAGGTGGAGGCGCATAACTTCGACATTCGCAAGCAGCTGCTCGAATACGACGACGTGATGAACAAGCAGCGCGAGGTCATTTATCAGCACCGGCGCGCCATCCTCGGAGGTGACAACCTCACCGAGGATCTCCAGGGAATGATCGCGGAAGTGGTGGACTCGCTGGTGGAGGTCTACTGCCCGTCGGAGCGGTACCCCGAGGAATGGGATTTCGAGGGACTCACGGAGGCGCTCCAGGCCCAGTTCGGGCTGGATTTGACGAAAGGCGACGGGAACGGGGCCGGCGGTCTGCCCGCCTTGAAGGAACTGGGGCGTGATGCGCTGCGAGACGAGCTGCGGGAACGGGTTCTCCACGCCTACCAGAAGAAGGAGCAGGAGCTCGGCTCGGAGTTTCTCCGCTACCTTGAAAAAATGGTGCTCCTACAGGTGATCGACCATCATTGGAAGGATCACCTCCTGGCCATGGACCAACTTCGGGACGGCATCGGACTGCGAGGCTACGGGCAGAAGGATCCATTGATCGAGTACAAGCGGGAAGGCTTCGACATGTTCTCGGCCATGATGGACCGGATCAAGGCCGACTCGCTCGATCGGTTGTTCCACGTGCAGGCCGTCAAAGGCGACCCGCCGGCTGAGACCCCGAGGCTCCGGCAACCGGTCCGGATGACCCTGAACCGCGGCGAGGAACCGGTCGCGACGGCCCCGGTCCGGCGCGACCACGAAAAGGTCGGCCGCAATGATCCCTGCCCCTGCGGGAGCGGCAAGAAGTACAAGAAGTGCCACGGGCGCTGACGCGCCGCCTC
>JBOHOM010000147.1:0-2987 GCA_050731075.1 Nitrospiraceae bacterium | reverse complement strand
CCCTTTGCAACCGCCACTTCCCCGCGTTTCAGGTGGACTAAGGCCAGGAGACGGCACACCTCCGGGTCACCCGGCTGGGCGGACAAGAGTTCTGACAACACGGATTCAGCCGGGTCGTACTTGCCGGCGTCCATGTGCTTGACCGCCAGCTGCAGCAAGACCTTCGACTTATCCGGTTTCTTGGGGACCTTCTTATAGTCTGCCACGGTCCAGTCCTTCAGGTCGGGGAAGCACTCATGCGCCCGGAACCTTACACTATTCTAGTCTAGCACGGATGGATCGAGAGCCAGACTAGTGCCGTTCCAACTTGATGAGCCGAAGGTCCGAGATATCCCCCCCTCCAACCCTTTCCCACCTTGATGGGGAGAGGAACCGGCGGGGGGGAGAACGTAGCCGCAAATAGTTGGAACGGCACTAGCCGATCGTGGCGGCAGCGGGGGCCATTCCGTTGATACAGCCCGCGAGGTAGGTCGGCGAGTTGGCGTGGTACGCGTGAAGCATTGATCTCCGCTGGCCCCTGGTCGTGCGACTACCCTCGTTCCGCATCCAACACCTCACGCACCTTGTACACCAACAGGTCAGGCGTGAAGGGCTTCTGAAGAAAGGCGGTCCCCGGATTCAGGACGCCGCGGTGGATAACCGCGTTCTCAGTGTACCCGGACATATAGAGCACTCTGAGGTCGGAACGCGCGGCCAGCAGACGGTCGGCCACCTCTCGCCCGCCCATTTGAGGCATGACCACATCGGTCAACAGCAGGTGGATCACGCCCGTCTCTTGAGTGCCGATCAGCAACGCATCAATGCCGTGGCGGGCCTCCAGCACGGTGTACCCGTGCAGCCTCAGCGTATCGCGGACCAGGGCCCGCACTCCCGGCTCATCTTCCACGAGCAGGATGGTCTCCGTCCCTTGGGGCAGTTCAAGAGAGGTCGGGCCGAGCTCGAGAGCTTCGACATCATCCTCGACTCTCGGTACGTAGACTTTGAAGGTGGAGCCCTGTCCGAGTTCGCTGTAGGCGAACACATAGCCGCCGCTCTGTCTGATGATCCCGTAGACCGTGGAGAGCCCCAGCCCCGTTCCCATCCCCGGCCCCTTCGTCGTAAAGAACGGCTCGAACAGATGGGATTTGGTCACGGCATCCATCCCGCACCCGTCGTCGCTCACCGCCAGCATCGCGTAGCGGCCTGGCACGACCACCTGCCCATGATGGTACATGTCTTTGATCTCGACGGTCGTCGTCTCGATCGTGAGCTTGCCTCCCTGCGGCATGGCATCGCGCGCGTTCACCACCAGGTTCATGATGACCTGTTCAAGCTGGCCCGGATCGGCTCGTACGGGTCCGAGTGTGTGATCGAGCGCGGTGACCAGATGGATGTCTTCCCCGACCAGACGTTGGAGCATCCCTCCCATGGTGCCCACGACGGCGTTGATATCCAGCACCTTCGGCAAGAGCACCTGCCGACGACTGAAGGCCAAGAGCTGCTGGGTCAGCGACCCCGCGCGTTCCCCCGCCTTCTTGATCTCCTCGATCTCGGCGCGCAGCGGGTCTGATGGGCCCAGGTTTCGGAGGAGAAGCTGGCTGTACCCGGTGATGATCGTCAAGAGATTATTGAAGTCGTGAGCAACCCCGCCGGCGAGCTTCCCGACCGCTTCCATCTTCTGCGCCTGCAGGAGTTGTTCCTCGGTCTGTCGTAGAGCCTGCTCCGTCCGCTTGCGGTCGGTAATGTCGCGGGCAATGCCTAACGCGCTGACCACCTTGTCATTCTGGCGCTGCGGCGTGACCGTGAACTCTCCCACGACATAGTCTCCCGACTTTGAGAGCAGGCGCAATTCGAAGATCGGGGGCGTTTCTCCTTGAAGGAACACGCGCCGGAAGACTTCCATGGCGAGGGGCAAATCCTCCGGGTGAATGATGGGACCCAAGGGTTTGCCGAGCCATTCTGCGCGCGACCACCCGGTGATCGCTTCAAAGGCGGGATTCAAGGAACCCACCGAGCCGTCGGAGGCGATGGTGAAGATCGCGTCCCGGGCGTTCTCGACCAGGCAGCGATACCGCGCTTCCGACTCCCGCAGTTCCTCCTCTGTCCGCTTGTGCTCGGTAATATCAGCCATGCTCGCGATCTCGGGCGGAGGCACTATCGAAAAAAGGGTATATCAGAAGGGCGGGAATGTCTAGGATTGGCAGGCAATTGTGTTGGGGTGAGTGACGGGTTTCGAAGCTGGGTTCCCATCGCATTACCATGGAAAGCGTTTTCCACCGGCCAAGTTTCTGCGTTGACCAGGATCGTCCTCCCTTAACGGCCGACTTCGCGACGAATGTCTGAAGGGCCACCAGTTCAAGTCGATCGCCGACGTGCAGGCCAAGATCGAAGCGTGGCGGGTGGACTACAATCAGCGCTGCCCACGCAGCTCGCTCGACCACCTGACGCCGAACGCGTTCATCGCGCAACGTCAGGCCATACGGGCCGCCGATGAAGTCGCTCCTCTCTAGTTCGGACCTGTCTCGTTATGGGACCAACGTCAGGGACAATGTATCGAATACGTGCACTCAATAGCCGGCAAACTCTTCCGTCCGGATATCGTCATCATCGACCCCCATGCCGTTAAGCAAGGTACGCATGGCCCTCACCATCCCTGGCGGCCCGGCCATGTAGTAGATCGGCGATGCCACGCTTTTGAGATATTTGGCAAGCATGGCTTGATTGATGCGCGCCGTTTCTCCCTGCCATGAACGATCCGATCGACTCATGTCCGTCATGCTGGGGACAAATGTGTAGCCCGGGTTTTGTCGTTGCAAGGCCTCCAGTTCCTGCAGAAACGGGGCGTCTTGCGGCCGGCGATTCGAATAGAAGAGAAACAGACGGTGAGACAATTGCTCTCTTGCAGCTCGCAGCAGGATACTGCGGAACGGTGTGATGCCGATCCCTCCAGTCAGAAACACCGCGGCCCTGGCCTGATTGTTATGAAGAACCAGGTTGCCGAACGGGCC
>JBOHOM010000146.1:0-5107 GCA_050731075.1 Nitrospiraceae bacterium | reverse complement strand
TTCTTGAGCGACTTGAGAACGTCCTTGGTCTTGCCGGCCTTCACCTTGATGAGAATGTAGGCTTTCGTCGCCATGTCGGACCTCCTTTCTAGCTTTTCCCCGCTCACTCATTCCTGAAACCCGGCATCTCGCCCTGTCGCGCGGCATAGGCTTGGTGCAGATCCTCCCCACGAGCGGCCAGCCGGCTGCGCGCCGTGCGGAAGGTCTGGGCGAGCAGCTCGAAGTCGCTCCGTCCGACGTTGTAGGGCTGAAATCCCTCGATCAACACACGCTGGTTCCACACGGGTCTGGTCGCCGCGTAGTCGACGACTGCTTCCAAGGTCCGGGAGGTCCATCCCTTGGTGCGGAAGGCCCGGATTGCCGCCGGCGCGTCATTGCCCAGTCCCGCGAACAGGGCCTCGGTCAGCCATCGCCGCACTTCCTGGTTGGAGCTCTTCATGAACGCGGCCTGGAACTGGATGAGGGCCTTGGTCAGCCGGTCCGCCTCCGGGCTGGATTCCGGAGGGAGTGAGCCTGCCTCCTGAAAGACCGCGAGCAGGGCCATGATCGTCCCCACCTGCTTGGCCGAGGCGCGGGCCTCGGGTTGAGTGGCGGCCTGAGCGATCGGGGGGACGAACAGTTCGTTGACGTTGCTGAACGACCCGCCCGGCGTCGGTCCGCCGGCGATCACGTACAGCCGGTCATTCAAGGCGGCCGAGCCCAACCCGTGGCGTCCGGTCGGTAAGGGGGCCATCGGCTGCCAGCGGTCGGCGCGCGGCCAGTAGGCCTCGTTGGTGCGGAAGGTCCCTTCAGGGGATTCCCCGCCGAGCACATAGATGAAGTCTCGAATCACCGCGGCCGTGATCCCACTTCGGGCGGTCGGCATGTAGGCCATCGGTGTCCAGCGGTCAATGACAGGGTCATAGGCCTCGGTGATCGCCAGATTGCGACCATAGTCCCGGTTCAGGCGGCCGCCGATGGCATACACCTTCCCGCCGACCGTCGCGGCTGCCAGATGGTCTCGAGGCGTGGGAAGGGGGGCTTTCTTCTTCCAGGTATCGGCGGCCGGATCATACACTTCGAGGGCCGCCGAGTTCCCGGACCCGTCATAGCCGCCGATCGCATAGAGCAGGCCGCCCGACTCGGCGACGGCGAGCGCCCCGCGTGCGGACGGCATGGGCGCCCGTTCCGTCCAGGAGTCGGTCTCGGGTTGGTACATGTACACGCTCGCGACAGGCGACCAGACCGAGAAGAACGATCGTGTGAACCCGC
Organism: Nitrospiraceae bacterium; assembly: GCA_050731075.1. Taxonomy (GTDB): domain Bacteria; phylum Nitrospirota; class Nitrospiria; order Nitrospirales; family Nitrospiraceae; genus 40CM-3-62-11. Next base: position 3,856 of record JBOHOM010000146.1, on the reverse strand, counting down.
CGATGACGTACAACCGTCCCCCGACCGTCCCGGCTCCGGCATGGTGAACCCCGGTGGGCAGGGACGCCTTGGTCGTCCATCGATCCGTGGCCGGGTCGTACTCCTCCACCGTGTCGCTGATCATGAAAGCGGTGAGGTATCGCAGGCCGGGCTCATGGAATCCGCCGATCACATAGATCTTGCCGCCCAAAGCGGCCGCGACGACCTCGGTGCGCATCGTCGGAGCCGGCGCGACTGTTTTCCAGGTTCCTCCGACCGGCAAGGTCTCCTGCGCGAAGGCGGAGACACACGCCAGCACGATGGCGACCAGGGTGCCGAGGACGCGGGACGGAGGGAGGGGAGTCGGAGGCTGACGGATCGGCGTGGTGGTGGATTCCTGATCGCCAGGAACGGGCAGAGGCATGGGCCGTATTATACACAATGCCCGAGGACTGTGTTGAAAACCTGCGAGGGCACGCCTATAATCCCGCCACGTCTCCGCGTAGAGAAGGTCGAGGTTGAGGTTAAGGCTGAGTAAGAAAAGGCTGCTACCAAGCTTTCCTACAATCTCACCCTGAACCTTAACCTTAACCTCAGCCTATCCAGGGGAGGATTCGATGCTGGCCAAGGTGTTGAGCGCGGCGCTGGTCGGGCTCGATGCGCATCTCGTTGAGGTGGAGGTGGACATCGGCGGCGGCCTCCCGCAGTTCTCGGTGGTCGGCCTGCCGGATGCCACGGTCCGTGAGAGCCGTGACCGCGTGCGCGCGGCGCTCAAGAACACCGGGTTCTCGTTCCCGGTGAAAAAGATTACGGTGAATCTGGCGCCCGCGGACCTGAAGAAAGAGGGCTCCGGTCTGGACCTGGCCATCGCCGTGGGCATCCTGGTGGCGCAGGAGGTTCTGCCGGCGGAAGCGGTGGCGGGGCGGGTGCTGGTCGGCGAACTCTCGCTGGACGGCGGCGTCAAGCCGATTGCCGGAGCGCTCTCGATCGGGATGGCGTGCCGCCATAAGCGCGCGCTGATTTTGCCGGCCGCGAATGCCGTGGAGGCGGCGGTGGTGGAGGGCGTGAGCGCATACCCGGTCCATACGCTCCCCGAGACGGTGGAATTCTTGAACGGCGCGCGAACGATTTCCCCGGCGACGGTGGATCGTCGGGCGCTCTTTGCCGCTCAGACGATCGAAGAGGATGACTTTGCGGACGTCAGGGGACAGGAGCACGCCAAACGGGCGCTCGAAGTGGCGGCGGCAGGCGGTCATAATATCCTGATGATCGGCCCGCCGGGGTCCGGCAAGACGATGCTGGCCCGGCGCCTGCCCGGTATTCTTCCGCCCATGGAGCCGGAAGAGGCCATCGAGGCCACGCGGGTTCACAGCGTGGCCGGGCTCATGACCGACGGACGGCCGTTGATCACGGCTCGTCCGTTCCGGGCCCCCCATCATAGCATCTCCGACGCCGGACTGATCGGCGGGGGGACCGTCCCGCGTCCGGGCGAAGTGTCGCTGGCCCATCACGGGGTGCTGTTTCTGGATGAGATCATGGAGTTTAAACGGCACGTGCTGGACGGGTTGAGACAGCCGCTGGAAGACGGGACGGTCATGCTCACGCGCGTCAGCGCTTCTCTGCGGTATCCCGCGCGCGTGATGCTGGTGGCGGCCATGAATCCCTGCCCCTGCGGGTACTACGGAGACCGTACTCGCGAGTGCCTCTGCACTCCCCATCAGATTCGGCGCTACCGGTCCCGTTTGTCCGGTCCGCTGCTGGATCGCCTGGACATCCATATCGAGGTGCCTCCCGTACCGGTCAAGGAATTGGGAGGGGAGGGAGAACAGGAGCCGTCGGCCTCGATCCGAGCGCGCGTGGCCGCCGCCCGAGCGCGCCAGTCGGCCCGCTATCAGAACCAAGGGTTCTTCAGCAATGCTCAGTTGAAGTCCCGGCAGGTCAAAAAGTTTTGCGCGATCGATGGGGCCGGGCGGGATCTCATTGAACAGGCCATGACGCGCCTGAAACTCTCCGCGCGGGCCTATGGCCGTCTGCTTCGCGTGGCGCGGACCATCGCCGATTTGGCGGGGTCGGAACGGATCGAGTCTGCGCACCTGGCCGAGGCGATCCAGTATCGAAGCCTGGATCGCCGCGTGGATCTCTAGGAATAACGGGATCATGATGTCGTTCAGAATCTTCGCCTGGTGGTTTGTGATCGGTGCGACGATGGCCTTGTCGGTCATTATGCTCCAAGGCGGCGTCCGTGAGGTGATGGTGGCTCAAGGATCGCTCTGGGAGGACAAGCTGGTGGAGTTAATGACGGCCATCGTGGGCGGAGGCCTGCTGGCCGGCTGCGTGGCGTTGATCCTGGACCGGATCAAGAAATCGTGAGGCGTGCCCGCCGTCGCCAGAGGCTTTGGCGGGTCCGCCAGAGCGCGCGAAGCGCGCGGCGGCGGAAGGCGTGAGGGGAAACACGGGAAGCGCAAGGCGAAAGTCCGGACACAGGTAACGGGGAATGACGATGGATGTGGAGATCGGGTCAAATCTGTACCGCAATACCGACGGGATGGTGGAAATTGAAGGAGTGCCGCAGCTCATGCTGGCGCTCCGGAGAGCCGGTGGTCCGCTCCTGGTGAATTTCGTCTTGTACGATGACGGGGGAAGGGTCGCGGCAAAGGTGGTGGACAGCACGATCGCCTTTAACGAACGTCGGGCCTATGAGTTGACCAAGCTTCCGGCCGGCCTGTTGCTCACCCATGCCGAAAACGGCAAGGTGGTGCTTCAGGTGGAATTGAAGGAGAACGGTCGCGTGGCGGTCCAGAAGGGGGAATTTCTCACGGTCAAAGGCCATCTCCTGGAAATCTCACCGGTCGAATGGCGGGTGGAGAAGCGCCGGATGAGTGGCGGAGACACGGACCTGAAAGGGGGGGCGGTCGTACTCGGGTAGACGCACCGGAGCCGCCGGACAGAACCCGGCGGCTCCGGCTGGCTTTCGCAAGCTTACGGGGCCTCGATCGTGATGCGGCGAGGCTTCGCTTCCTCCCGCTTCGGCAGCTCGATGGTCAGCACCCCGTTCTTGTAGGACGCCGACACCTTGTTCGGCTCCACGTTGGACGGGAACCTGAACGAACGGGAGAATGCCCCCCTTCCGATTTCGCGGACGAAGTAGGTCCGGTTGGGCTCGGGCGCATCGCTCTTGCGCTCGCCTTTCACCGTCAGGACGCCGTCTTCAATCGCGATCTCGATATCCTTCTGGTCGAAGCCCGGGACCGCAGCCTCCACCCAAAAGCCTTGTTCGTCCTCATACGTGTTGCAGGCCGGAGCCCACGCCAGTCCGCGTCCACTCAGAGTGCCGAACACCTCATTCAAGAGTCGATCCATTTGATCGTCAACTTGCGAGTAAGTCGTTAGTGTCATGGTAGACCCTCCTTATCGATATTCCGTAGTCATTCGGCCGTGTGATTGTCATCGGCTGATGAGGTTACGGCAGGAAGGTAATCCTGCCCGGCCCCAAGTCAAGCCCCCAAGCGCGGCGCCTTATCCCACCTTCACATGGATCCCAACGCACCAGGTTCATGACCGCACCTCCTTGCTTGGATCCCCCTTAAAGGTTCTGTCGGTCCCCTGACTACGCTGCCTCTACAACGAGCGAGAGGAGACGACCACCAGGTGTCCATCCTTGACATCCACCTTCGCGGTGCCCCCGTCCCGGAGTTCGCCCTTCACGAGCAGGCGGGCGATCGGCGTCTCGATATCCAGTTGGATCAGCCGCTTGAGAGGACGCGCTCCGTAGACCAGGTCGTATCCCCGCTGCGCCAAGTCGGCGGTTGCGGCCGTCGTGAGCACCAACGCAATCCGCCGTTCGGCAAGACGGTCCCGCAGCCTGGCCAGTTGGATC
>JBOHOM010000145.1:0-9091 GCA_050731075.1 Nitrospiraceae bacterium | reverse complement strand
GGTACGACCCGAACTATTACAAGACGGCACCGGACCGGAACCCCAAGGGGCCCGAGCGCGGGACGCAGAAAGCCTTCCGCGGGGGCGGCTGGATTGACAGCACGCCCAGCGTCCGGGCCGCTCAACGCAATGGCACCGATCCGAAAACCACGATGAACTGGCTCGGCTTCCGCTGCGCGCGGAATGCGCGCGAGGCAACCGAGGCTCAGGGTCAGCCGGCGTCCACCGCGCAGCCGACCGGCCTACGCTGAAATCTTCTATCGACTGATCGCGCTGACGGCGGTCCATGACTTCTGGCTTGGACCGAAGGCGGCAGGGCTCATGCGAAGGTCGCCGGTGGAACGAACCGCAACCGAACACAGGTTGATCCGCTTCTCACCCTGGATCGCCCTCTGGGGCTTCTCTTGGCTCTAGTCATCTTGCTGTTAGCTGTGGCGGTTGCGAGAACATAAACCGGCAGGTGGACCGGCTAGTGGGAGATCTGGGCCACCAGCTTTCTCACCGCGTCGGCCGATTTTCGAAGCGCCTCGAGTTCAGCCGCATTCAGTTTCAGTTCCAGAACCCGTTCTACCCCCTTGGCTCCCAGCAGAACAGGGACTCCCATGAAAATTCCGTGGATGCCATACTCCCCTTGAAGATACGCCACGCAGGGTAACACTCGCTTCTTGTCCCTCACGATGGTTTCGACCATCTGCTCGATGGCCGCCGCCGGCGCGTAAAATGCCGAACTCACCTTTTGCAGCGAGAGGATTTCCGCCCCGCCATGTCGGGTGCGCTCAATCAGGGCATTGATGCGGGCCTGCGACAACAGGTCAGTGATCGGAATCCCGCTGACCGACGCATGACGTGGAAGCGGGACCATGAAGTCGCCGTGGCCGCCCAGGACGAGCGCATTGATGTCCTCGACCGAGACGCCCAGTTCCAATGCGATGAACGTTCGAAACCGGGAGGAATCGAGAATTCCCGCCATGCCCACGATCCGATTTTTGGGGAAGTCAGTCGCCTTCGCTGCGACGTGCACCATGGCGTCAACAGGATTCGTGACCACAATCAAAACTGCGTGCGGGGAGAACTTCGCGATCTGGGCGCAGAGGTCCCCGACAATCGAGGCATTCTTGTCCAATAGCTCCTCACGGGACATGCCTGGCTGACGAGGCAACCCGGCGGTGACGACCACGACATCGGAATCTCTTGTGTCCTCGAACCGGTCGGTGCCGGCAATCTCCAGATCGAACCCCTCGAGGGGGGAGGCCTCCTTCAAGTCCAGAGCTCTGCCCTCGGCCAGCCCCTTTGTTCGGTTGAACAGGACGATGTCGCCCAACTCTCTTAAGGCAGCCCACAAGGCTGTGGTGGCGCCGACGTTGCCCGATCCGATGATCGTGATTTTTTTTCGCATGAGCAAAACCCTGACTGCCCCTGTTGGCGGAAGGAAGGCCTGCTGAGTCAGGATATCAGAAGTGTGTCCGAGGTTCACGGTGTTCCGGATTCGACGCTGGGAAGCCCCACTTTGATGCGCGCGTCCACGATATGGCAGCCTCGACCAGGGACCAGCGCAAAGACCGGGTTCAGATCGAGCTCAGCGATCTGCGGAATCTCTTCGACGAGGCGGGATATGCGGAGAAGGACGTCTTCGATCGCCGGGATGTCAGCCGGAAGATGGCCGCGGTACCCTTGGAGTAACCGATAGCCTTTGATCTCCCGTACCATCTCTGCGGCGTCACGATCGGTGAGCGGCGTGACGCGGAAACGGACATCTCCAAGAATTTCGACATGGATCCCGCCGAGGCCAAAAGCGATGAGAGGACCAAAGAGCGGGTCATACGTGACTCCGACCATCACTTCCACTCCGCCGGAGACCATCGGCTGCACGAGCACGCCTTCCATCGCGTCCAGGTTGTTGTCCTGCGTCAAGCGGTCACGGATCTCTCGAAAAGCCTGACGGACCGCGTTCTCCTCATGTATCGAGAGACGGACCCCCCCGATCTCTGTCTTGTGAACAAGGCGGTGTGAGGCCAATTTGATGGCGACTGGAAATCCGACGCGCCGGGCCAGTTCCACCGCCTCATCCTCCGTCTGGGCTACACCCCCCGGCGGAACGGGAAGACCCATCGCCGTCAGCAGGCTCCGTGTTTCCTCCGTGGTCAGCCACCCGGCGCCTCGTTGCGACGAAGCGTTCGCACAGATTTCTCGAGCCAGCGGTAGGTCGAGATCCTGCACGTCCGGGATCAGCCCCAGTGGTTGAGCACGCCATTCGGCATAGTCGGCGGCCTTGCTAAGCACTCGTGCCGGGATTTCGGGCAAGGGATGGGTGGGGATGGTCTCGTTCGCCAAGGCAAGGGAGCGGTCCCTGTCTCCTTCTGCCATCCAGCAGGCCAGCACCGGCTTCCTTGATCCTCCGGCTGCCCGGCCGGCGGCAATCCCCGCGAGAACGCCCTCCGCGATGGGGTCCGTATCCACTGGACTGAGAGAAATATAGAGCACAATCAGGGCATCCACCTCGTCGGCCGCTAAGAGTATCTTGATGGCCTCCCGGTACTGGTCTGGCGTCGCTGAGGCGATGAGATCGACCGGATTCTTGACGGCGGCGGCGGCCGGTAGAAAGCCGACGAGCCGCGCTTTCGTCTGATCCGAGAGTTCCGGCACCACGAGTCCACCCGCCTCGCACACGTCGGTACACAGGACGGCGGGTCCTCCTGCGTTGGTCACGATCGCGACGCGCCGCCCTGCCGGCAAGGGCTGGTTGGCCAGGCCGGCCGCGAGCGCGAACATTTCCTCCAAGGTCTCTGCGCGGATCACCCCGGTCTGACGAAACAGAGCCTCCACCGCCACGTCGTTTGCCGCAAGCGCGGCGGTATGAGAGCCGGCTGCCCGCCGCCCCGATTGCGTTCGGCCGGCTTTCACCGAGACAATGGGTTTGCGTCGGCTGACCCGGCGGGCGATCCGCGCAAAGCGGCGCGGATTCCCGAAGGACTCCAAGTACAGCACGATCACATCAGTGGCCGGATCATCTTCCCAATACTGGAGGAGATCGTTCGCCGAGACGTCCGCTTTGTTCCCGACGCTGACAAAGGTTGAAATCCCCATTTGCAGTCGACGAGCTGCGGCGAGGATCGCCAGTCCGAGCGCGCCGCTCTCGGAAGACATGGCCACCCTTCCCGGCGGAGGAAAGATGGACGTGAAGGTGGCGTTGAGCCGCACCGAGGGGTCGGCATTCACCAACCCGAAACAATTCGGACCGACGAGGCGCATGCCATGTTGGCGGACCTTTTCGACGAGTTGCGTCTGCAGCTCACGACCCTTCGCACCGACTTCGGCAAAGCCGGCCGAAATCACCACGACCGCCCGCACACCTTTGGCGGCGCACTGTTCGACAGCGGCGAGCACGGCGTCTCGCGGCACCGCGATGATGGCCAGGTCGACCGGTCCGGGCACGTGACTGACCGATGGATAGGCTTGGAGTCCCGCGACCTCCCTGGCCTTCGGGTTGACCGGGTAGATGGGCCCTTGGAACCGGTTCATGACCAGCGCCTGAACGAGTTTGTTCCCGATGCGGGTGGGATCGCGGGAGGCGCCCAGCACCGCGACTGCCCGCGGCTGGAAGAGCGGGCGCAGCGAGGCCGTCGTGGCGATCCGGTCACGCACTTCCGAGCGGGTCACGCTGGTCTCGGTCGGGATGACGCAGAGCTCCACTTCCAGGTCGCCGCCCGCGAAGGTTTCGCGGACGTCGTAGCCGGATTCGCGAAAGACTTCCCGCATGGCGAGGTTGTCTGCGTGGGTGACGGCCCAGAGCCGGGTAAAGCCGTGACGGATGGCCAGCAACGCCAGTCGTTCCAGCAGCAGCGTGCCCAGGCCCTTCCCATGAAAGGCGTCGTCCACCGCCATGGCCACTTCAGCCGTTTGCTCATCCTTGGTCAGGTAGGAAGCTGCGGCGATGATTCGGAGTACGCCCTCCCAGACGCGAGTGACGATCAGCGTGAGCTTGGAACGAGGATCGGACGAGTCGCACAAGGACTCAATGACTTCTGAAGACGGGGCGGTCTCAGAGAAGAAGCGGTGTAGTCTCGACTCGGGCGAGAGCCGGTCAACGAACGTTTGCAGCGCCTGCCGATCCGAAGGCTGGGCATTCCGGATCGTGGCCGTGGTCCCATCCCGGAGAATGAGGTACCCGGCTTCGGTCAGGTCTTGGGAGGGCGGCGGGAGGTACGACGGTCTGACATGCGTCACAATAGGCACTGCTCCACGTTTGGCAACCGGTGTGCCATTCACTGAGTCCCTTTGCATGCCATTCTCTCATGATTGACCGCCGGGCATAAACTCCCATTTTGAGCAAGTTTCTCCGAGTCCGACCCAGTCGGCGTTCAAGAATTCCCCCTTGCCCGCTTACCGCATCAGTTGAATCCTGTTAGAATCTCCTCATGGATCTCATCACGACTCATCTAAATGCGGACTTCAACGGCCTGGCCTCGATGGTGGCCGCGCGAAAACTCTATCCCAGCGCCCTGCTGGTGTTTCCCGGAGGGGCGCAGGAGCGCATCTAAACATGGTCTCCGACACCTTGCGCAGCCACTTGCATCCTGACCAGATCGCGCCGTTGCGCGATCGTCTCCCGGCACGGCTCATTGCGCTGCTCGAGCAGGCAGGCGACCTGGCCGAACGGACCGCGGTGTCGGCCTTCGTGGTCGGGGGCTTCGTGCGCGACCTGCTCCTCGGGCGACCCAACCTGGATGTGGACCTCGTCATCGAAGGAGACGGCATTGCCTATGCTCGGGCGCTGGCAAGAGCGGTCGGGGGCTCGGTGAAAGTTCATGATCGCTTTGGAACGACCATCGTCATCTTTCCGGACGGGTTCAAGCTGGACGTCGCGACCGCCCGCACCGAATCCTACGATTTTCCGACCGCGCTGCCCACCGTCAAGCGGAGCTCGATCAAGGAAGATCTCTACCGGCGGGATTTCACGATCAATACCCTGGCGATCCGCCTCAACACCGGTCGCTTCGGTGAGCTCATCGATGTTTTTGGCGGTCAGCGGGACCTGAACGAGAAGACGATCCGAGTGCTTCACAGCTTGAGCTTCGTGGAGGACCCAACCCGTGTGTTCCGGGCCGTCAGGTTTGAGCAGCGGTTCGGGTTTCGCCTGGGAAAAGAGACCTTAGCTCTGATCAAGGGTACGGTCAAAATGGACCTGTTCCGTCATCTGTCCAGCTCTCGATTGTCCGATGAGCTCATCCTGCTGCTCTCCGAAGAGGCGCCACGCAAGATCGTGGCCCGCCTGGGAGAGCTTGCCCTCCTTCGCTGCATCCATCCGGCCCTGAAATGGTCCACACGGCTGGATGCCCTCCTCAAGGCAGTCGAGGAGGCGCTGAACTGGCACGAAATGGCTTCTTCGAAGAGGTCGGATCGGAAGGTGAGGGCGACCGGTGGGTCTTCGGGGTCCACTCCCGGTCGGCTGGATGGCTGGCTTGTCTATTTCATGGCGCTCATGGAGGTGATACCAGGTCGGGCGGTTGGGGTGACGTTAAAACGGCTCGGACTCCCCGAACGGCATGCCGAAAAGATCAGGATCGGCCGGTATTCTTCAAGCAGCCTGCTGCGCCGACTGGCCAAGCGCCCTGCCTTGCGGCCGGCCGACGTCTATCGAGTGCTGGTCGGCCTTTCCGACGAGACCCTGCTGCTCCTGAGGGCGAAGACACGATCGGGATCCGTCAAACGCCGGATTGCCGCCCACGTCACCACCTACCGGCATGTCAGACCCGCGATGAGCGGCGCGGATCTGAAGGCCCTGGGTCTCAAGCCGGGCCCCATCTTCGGAAGGATTCTGGACCGGCTGCTCGACGCGCGCCTGAACGGCGAGGTCCAGACTGAGGCCGATGAGAGGGATCTGGTCAAGCGGCTCGTCGACACGATGGCCTAAGCAACCCCGGCGCTGTGTCCTCACACCCCTATTGCAGAGGAGGGAGGGCTGAGCGCTTTCCGAAACCCTCTGCCCTTCTCTTTTCGATGCGCTCGCGAGCTGAAACCTTCTCTTGACCGATGAAGCTGAAGTCACTAGGCTGGATTCAAGCTTCGAGGTCTGGATCCAGTTCGAGAGGACCGAAGTGTATGACTGATGGTGTCGGAACGATTCTCGTGATGGATGATCAACCGGAAATGCGGGCCCTGCTGCGCGGGGTGCTGCAGGAGCCGGGCCATCAGGTGACAGTCTCTCAGAGCGGACGCGAGGCGTTCAAGCATCTGACTGAGGCGGAGACGCTCGTTATGTAATAGGTTGGCGATCGCCACACCTATATCCATGATCGGACAGTACGGTAGGAGGTGTGAAATGAATAAGATGCGAGCCCATGTATTCCAAGGCGTAAATCAAAGCCATGTCGTGGAAGTGGAACGGCCTCGAGCAGGAGCTGGCGAGGCAGTGATCCGAGTCACCTTGACGACGATTTGCGGCACGGATCTCCATATCGTACGCGGCGAATATCCGGTGAAGCCCGGTCTTATTATTGGCCACGAACCGGTTGGTGTGATCGAAGAACTTGGCCAAGGCGTCACGGGTTACCAGATTGGCGATCGCGTATTGGTCGGGGCCGTCACACCATGTGGCCAATGCTATGCGTGCTTGTCAGGGCACCTATCACAATGTGGTCACGGTGGCGGCTATGAAGCGATCGGTGGATGGCGGTTTGGCAATACTCTCCATGGCGCGCAAGCTGAATATTTGCTCGTGCCCTATGCGCAAGCAAATCTGGCGGGGATTCCCGGGGAGTTGACTGATGAACAGGTCGTGCTGTTGGCCGACATTGCTTCAACCGGATTCAGCGGGGCCGAATCCGGGGGCATACGGATCGGCGATTCTGTTGCCATTTTTGCGCAAGGACCGATTGGCCTCTGCGCCACAGCAGGGGCTAAGTTAATGGGTGCCGCGCTTATCATCGGGATTGATGGGGACGAAACCAGGTTGAGAATGGCGAGGCGGATGGGAGCTGATGTGGTACTTGACTATCGTGAATTGGATGTGGTCGCTGAGGTGAAACGACTGACTGGAGGAGGCGCTGACGTCTCGATTGAAGCGCTTGGCGCACAGCAGACATTTGAAAGCGCACTTCGCTGTTTGAGACCTGGTGGCACGCTCTCCAGCCTCGGGGTCTACTCGGGGAAGCTCCAAATGCCTTACGAGGCATTCGCAGCAGGGCTCGGCGACCACCGCATCGTCACGACGCTGTGTCCTGGTGGGAAAGAGAGGATGCGGCGATTAATGGAAATGGTCAGGTATGGACGTGTGGATCTGAGGCCATTGCTTACGCACGGCTTTTCTCTCGATGACATTAACGAGGGGTACAGAATCTTCGGTGAACGACTGGATGGGGTCCTTAAAGTGGCGATTAGGCCCTGACAGGAGGATAGAGAGCTGGAAGAGCGGTGAGGGAGAAACCATGAAGATTGTCCTGGGGATGGACGGCTCGAAGTACGGACGATGGGCGGCAGAATGGGTCGCGCGAATGCCTTTTGATACCCCTCCTCGCGTGACCGCGGTGCACGTCGTGGACCTGGCTTCGTTAAGGGCACCCATGGTCATTCAGCCACTGGGCGCCATCGGGCCGCTCGTCCAGGCCGAAGCAAGACGACTACAGGCTCGGGCCAAACGGGTCGTCGCCGAAACCAAGACCTTGCTGTCCTCCCTGGATCTTCAGGAAAAGGTGATCACCGAGAAAGGGGCGATTGCTCCGACCATTCTGAAACACGTGGCTGGACGCGGCGACCTCCTCGTAGTCGGTGCCCGGGGGCTGGATGCGCTGGACCGGTTCATGCTCGGAAGTATTTCCACCAAGGTCACCCTGCATGCTCCTTGCTCAGTCCTGGTCGTCAAGCAGCCACCCAGGCCCATCCGACGGATCCTGCTGGCCACGGACGGCTCCAAGTGGTCGGATAAAGCGCTGAAGTTTCTCCTGCAGAAGCTGCAACCGGACGGGCCGAGCGAGACTGACAAGGTCGAGGTCCTGGTCATGCATGTCCTGCCCTCGTTCGCGCATACCGTGGCGGGGGTGATGGGAACACGTCTGGTCCACCGCTACGCGGAGAGGTTGGCCAAGGCTGGGTATCGAATGAGAGAGATGGCAAGGTCCGGTCATGTCGCCGATGAGATCGTGAAGGCTGCGGACAGGCAGAAGACAGACCTGATCGTCGTCGGCGCCAGAGGCCTTGGCGCCGGCGCGCGTTTCTTCCTGGGCAGCGTGTCCACCAGGGTGGTGCAGCATAGCTCCTGCTCTGTCCTGGTCGTTCGCTAGTCCGAGAGACCCGATGCCTGCGCTCTGGCACTCGCTGACGCCCGAGGCGCTGGCCCAAGAGCTGCAGGCGACCCTCAAAGTCGGCCTGACCGAGCATGAAGCGGCACGTCGGCTTGGGCTCTATGGCCATAATGAACTCCCTGAAGTCCCTCCGTCTTCCCCGCTGACGCTCTTTCTGAGACAGTTTTCCAGCCTCGTCATCTGGGTCCTCATCGGCGCGGCGGTGATCTCAGGCCTCCTGGCGGACTGGGTAGATACGGCCGCGATCCTCGCGATTGTCTTCCTCAACGCTCTACTGGGGTTCGTGCAGGAGTTCCGGGCGGAGCGGTCCCTCGCGGCGCTGAAGAAGCTCTCCACCACGACGGCCCGCGTCGTCCGAGACGGCAGTGTTCGGTCCATTCCCTCGCGCGAACTGGTGCCCGGCGATCTGGTGCTGGTGGAGGCCGGGGATCACGTCCCGGCGGACGCGCGGTTGGTGCGGGTTTTCGCATTGCGGACGCAAGAGGCCGCGCTCACCGGCGAGTCCACGCCTGTCGACAAAACAGCCAAAGTCCTGGCCGACAAGACGGAGGTTGCGATCGCGGATCGTCGCAACATGGTCTTTCTTGGCACAAACGTGACAGCCGGGAACGGGCGTGCGGTGGTCGTCGCGACCGGAACGAGGACCGAGCTCGGCCGGATTGCGACACTGATGCAGCGGACGAGCCCCGAGCCGACGCCGCTACAACGCCGCCTGGAACAGCTCGGATACGTGCTCCTGTACCTGACTTTCGGCGTCGTGACGCTCGTGTTTGTGCTGGGGCTTCTGCGCGGGG
>JBOHOM010000144.1:0-5408 GCA_050731075.1 Nitrospiraceae bacterium | reverse complement strand
TGGCGCTGTATTTTGAGGGCGGCGCCAAGCCCTGGGGGCGTGACTATTTGTCGCGCCATGCGTGGGAATTGGTGCCGCTCCACTCGCTCCACGGCAGCTTCTTGGAGCTGGCCCCGCGCGCCGCGAGCATCGCGTACGCGGAGAGTTATGGGGCCGCCAAGGCGCTGATCCACCGGTACGGCCTCGTCCGTGTACGCGAGTTGTTGGCGGCGCTCGCGGCCACGCCGGATTTTCCCAGCACGTTTGAAAAGGTCTTGCAGGCCGGATACAACGAGTTCGACGCCACGTGGGTGCGGATGCGGGCCGAGCAGAGGTTCTGATGCCTGATCAGTTTGATTCACCCGAGCGGGTCGAGAAGCGGCAGTGGCGTGAGAAGGACATGGAGACGGCCGGGGAACCGGACCGCCACCGGCTGCATCTGCGACCGGTCTGGATCGTCCTCCTGCTGCTCATTCCCTGCCTGATACTGACGGCCTACTACTCTTTCTACATGGTCCCCGGCAGCGCCGACGCCGACTCGCTCCTGCCGAGCCGGAGCTATGCCTTCGTACTGCTGCTGCTCAACCTGGACCTGATCGGCCTCGTGGTCCTGACGCTGTTGCTCTCGCGAAGCCTGGTCAAAGCCTACTTCGAGCGGCGGCATCGCCTGCTCGGCTCCGGATTCAGGACCAAACTCGTTGCCGCATTCATCGGCTTTTCATTGATCCCGACCGTCTTGCTCGCGTTCGTGGCAAGCGGTCTGGTGAACAAAGCCGTGGACGTGTGGTTCAACGATCAGATCGAGCGGGTGCTCAAGGATTCGCACGAGGTGGCCCGGATGCACCACGAAGGGCGGATGGCGTTGGCGATCAACAGCGCGCGCGCGATCAGCCGTGAAATCTTCCGGGAGGACATGATGGTCCCGGACCAGCGCGACTTGCTGGTCGCGGCCATGGCCCGGAGACGGGCGGAGCACAACCTGACCGGCGTGGAGGTGTTTTCATACAAGATGGAGACCCTGGCCAGGGTGGTGGATCCCCAGGTGCCCGCGATGGTGCTGGATCTGCCGGTCGGGCAACTGGTGCTTCAAGTCTTGAACGGAAACCAGGAACTGACGTCGGTGCAGGAAGAGCAAACCGGCCGCCTCATCCGCGCGGGCGTGCCCATCGCCTCGAACGCACGGCGCGGCCAGCTGGACGGCGTCGTCGTGGTGGACGAGTACGTGCCGGAACCGCTGATGACCAAGATGGAGGGAATTGCGAGGCAATACACCGAATACCGACAGATGAAGGCGATGAAGAATCCGATCAAGGCCGGGGCCTATCTCTTCGTGTCGGTCATTACGGTGCTGATTCTGTTCGGCGCCACCTGGTTCGGGTTCTACGTGGCGCGCGGCATCACGGTGCCGATCCAACGGCTGGCGGAAGCGACCGAGACGATCGCGCAAGGCGATCTGAACGTCCGGATCGCGGTCAAGGCGACGGATGAGATCGGCACGCTGGTGGAGTCCTTCAACCGGATGACCGGAGATCTCAGGGCCAGCAAGTCGCAACTCGAGGAGGTCAACGTGTCCCTGCGGCGATCAAACCTGGAACTGGATGGCCGCCGCGCCTACACGCAGGCGGTGGTGGATACCATGGCCGCCGGCGTCCTCTCGATCGACCGGGCGGGTCTCATCACCACCTTCAACCCCTCGGCGGAGCGCATCCTCGGCGCGTGGGGCGACCAGCTTCGCGGGCGACCCGTCACCGAGGCGTTCAAAGAGTTGGGGCTGGACCTGTTCCAGAACGCGTACGACCGTATGCTCGCCGACGCGCGGGACAATCTCTCGCTGGAAGGTCCCATGGAGGTGAAGGGTAAATTCCTGACGATCGGGCTGAGCTGTTCCCGCATGCGAAACGAGGAAGGACGGGATCTGGGCTTCGTGTTCGTCTTCGAGGACCTGACGGAATTGATCAAAGCGCAGAAGACGGCCGCGTGGCAGGAGGTGGCGCAGCGCATCGCGCATGAGATCAAGAATCCATTGACCCCGATCCAACTCTCGGCTCAGCGGCTGCGGAAGAAATTCTTCGACAAAGCGCCGGACTTCGAGGGTATCTTCGACGAGTCCACCGGCGTCATCGTGAACGAGGTGAACAGCCTCAAGCGGTTGGTGGACGAGTTCTCACGGTTTGCGCGGATGCCGGCGCCTCAGATGGCGCGCCAGTCGCTGCACGACGTGGTTCGCGAGGTGGTGGCGCTCTACCGGAGCGCGCACCGCGAGGTGGAGTTTCTTGTTGACCTGGACGAGACGCTTCCGCCGCTGAACTTCGATCGGGAACAGATGAACCGCGTGTTCGTCAACCTCTTTGACAATGCCGTTCAAGCGATGAGTCAGAAGGGCCGCCTGTGGGTCACGACCCGGTACGACGGCAAGCAACGCCGGGCGGTCGTCAGCGTGGCCGACGAGGGCGTGGGCATTGCTCCGGAGGACCAGGAGAAACTGTTTGTGCCGTATTTCTCGCGGAAGCGCACCGGTACCGGCTTGGGGCTGGCGATCGTGCATCGCATTATCACGGACCACGAAGGCCAGATCCGGGCCCTGAACAACCAGCCCAAAGGCGCCGTCTTTACGTTCGAGCTGCCAGTCTGAGAGGCAAGCAGCACGTAGCGAGTAGCTAGTAGCTGAAAGCAAGGCGTGCTCTGGCTTCCTGCTACGAGCTATCAGCTATTCGCTCAAGGAATGTCATGGCGGAATCCATCCTCATCGTGGACGACGAACCCTCGATTTTGAACTCCTTGAGCAACATCCTCGGGGACGAGGGCTACCAGGTGGCGGTCGCGAAAGCGGGGGCGGAGGCGCTCAAGCTGATCTCGACCGATCCGCCCGATTTAGTCCTGCTGGATATCTGGATGCCGGAGGTGGACGGACTTGAAACCCTCAAGCGGGCCCGCGAGCAGGCTCCGCGGCTGCTGGTAGTGATGATGTCGGGGCATGGCTCGATCGAAACGGCGGTCAAGGCCATCAAACTGGGTGCCTACGATTACATCGAAAAGCCGCTCTCACTGGAAAATGTCACGCTCCGGGTCCGCCATGCGCTCGACCAGCGCCGCTTGGAGGAAGAGAACCTCAGCCTGCGCACCAAGGTCGAGCGCCGCTTCGAGTTAGTCGGCACCGCGACGAGCATGCAGCGGCTCCGCCGGCTCATCGCGACGGCCGGTCCCACGAGCGGCCGCGTGTTGATCTCGGGCGAGAACGGCACCGGCAAGGAGTTGGTGGCGCGCGCGATCCATCAACAGAGCCCGCGCCAGAGCCATCCGTTCGTGGCGGTCAACTGCGCC
The DNA here is from genome assembly GCA_050731075.1 of Nitrospiraceae bacterium. Classification (GTDB taxonomy): domain Bacteria; phylum Nitrospirota; class Nitrospiria; order Nitrospirales; family Nitrospiraceae; genus 40CM-3-62-11. Next base: position 2,108 of record JBOHOM010000144.1, on the reverse strand, counting down.
GCCATTCCGGAGACGCTGATCGAGAGCGAGCTGTTCGGACACGAGCGCGGCGCCTTCACCGGAGCGACCACCCAGAAGCGGGGGCAGTTCGAGCAGGCGGACGGCGGCACGCTGTTCTTGGACGAGGTCGGGGACATGAGCCTGAACACGCAGGCCAAGGTCCTCCGGGCGCTTGAACAGCAGCAGTTCACCCGCGTGGGCGGCACCAAGTTGATCAAGGTGGACGTCCGGGTCATCGCGGCCTCCAACAAAAATCTGGCCAAGGAAATCGAGAAAGGGAATTTCCGGGACGACCTGTTCTATCGGCTGAACGTGCTGCCGGTGGTGGTCCCGCCGCTGCGCGAGCGGAAAGAGGACATCCCGCTGCTGGTCCGGCATTTTCTCCGCATGCATGCGGAGGAACAGGGGCTGAGAGTGAAAGACGTCGCCCCGGAGGCGCTGGAAGCGATGCAGCTCTATGACTGGCCGGGCAACATCCGGGAGCTGCGCAACCTGATCGAGCGGTTGCTGATCATGGTGCCGGGCCCGCTGATCGACGCGTCGCACGTCGCGCTGTTCTTGCAATCCGCCCCAGCCACCGCGGACGCAGGCTCCCCCTCCAGCGCCCCTCTCTCGGCCAAGCACTACGACTCGCTCCGGGATGCCCGCAACGCCTTCGAGCGGGAGTACATTGCCCGCAAGCTGCGGGAGAACAAGTGGAACGTTTCCCGGACGGCCGACGATCTCAAGATCGAGCGGAGCCACCTGCACCGGAAGATTAAGATGCTCAAGGTGGAGCTGCGGCCGGAGAGCTGACGACCTATGGTCTCTCTGAAACCAGCCACGAAATCCGTCGGGCTCAAACTGCTGCCGGCCTACACCGGAGCAGTGTCGCTGGAGGAGGCTCTGCGCGATCCGCGCAGCGTGCGGCTGCTCTGGCTCGAAATCCTGGTGAATGACCAGTTAGACCTCACGCCTTGGTCCAACCACGCTGCGGTGAAGGAAGCCTATCGGAAAGCCTGCCGATGGGACACCTGTTATCGAAGCCTCATCCACTCTCTCATTACCCGCGCGCCGCTTCCGACAGACCCGGGCCCGATCGATCAGCGGGAATATCGCACCTTCGTGGAGGCGCTCCGCTTTGTCACGGCTCACGACTGATCGGTTGATCACCCTGCTCACTGAGTATGTTCGGAAAACCGGAGCCACCGTTGATTTGCTGCTTGTCGGCGGGTTGGCGCTACAGGCCTATGGTGATGTGGACCGGGCCACGCAGGATGTGGATGGCGAGTTGGTTGGGGAACTAGCGCCGCTGGTCCAGTTTCTGGCTGAGCGCCAGGTGCCGGCTGATCTGGGAGAGAACATCTCCGGATGGTCCGTAGTCGCCATGCCGCCGGGATATCGGGACCGCGCCTCCGTCCTGGTTGAGAAGCGAGGGCTGCGCGTGCGACTGCTGGCCCCAACGGACTTCATTGTTGCTAAACTGCGCCGCGGCACCGACCTCGATCTGGAGGACGCTGCGTCAGTGGCGAAGCGCTTCACCGTGACGGCGGCGATGGTGAAGGCTGCGGCGGATGCCGCGCTGGGAGCCTCCCCACAGGACACGACGCTGTTCGCCTTCCGCAAGGCCGTTGATCTGTTTTGCGGTCGGATCACGTTGTAGGCCGGCGATCTCAAGATCCAGCGGAGCCACCTGCACCGGAAGATCAAGATGCTCAAGGTGGAGCTGCGCCCCGAAAACTGAGTCGCAGGTAGCATGCGGCCCCTCGCTTCCGCGCCTCTCGCGGTGCCCCCTCCACGGCAGTCCGGAGCGGAACCCTTCTGGTATTCCCGTCGCCGTGGTCTGCGACCACGGTGCGGTGGTCAGTACCGGCTTTCCTTCTCCGGATGCCGGGTGGGGACCCCGCCGCTCCGGCGAACGTCCGCTCGAGGCCACATGCTACCTGTGACTAGGTAGGTGTAATAGTCGGGCTTCGCGTAGTGGATGCATGAAAAGAGTTGAGTGAGATATGGCTAATGAAAAGTTGACGGTCACGATTGAAAAGCTCGTCCAGGGCGGGTGGGGGTTGGCCCGGCGGGAGGGGAAGGTCCTGCTGGTCCGCGGGGCGATACCAGGGGAGACGGTCGCG
>JBOHOM010000143.1:0-18596 GCA_050731075.1 Nitrospiraceae bacterium | reverse complement strand
AAGATTGCGGTCCTGGCTGGTGATGGGGTCGGGCAGGAGACCGTTCCCGAGGCGGTCAAACTCCTCAAGGCGGTCGGTGAACGATTTCACCATGCCTTCGAGTTCGTCACCGGCGACGTCGGCGGGCACGCGATCGACAAGGTCGGCGTGCCCTTACCGCAAGAAACACTCGCGCTGGCGAAGCAGAGTGATGCCGTGCTGTTGGGCGCCGTGGGCGGGCCTCGGTGGGAAGGGTTGGAATACAGTCTTCGTCCCGAACGCGCCCTGCTCGGCCTGCGCGAGCAACTCGGCCTGTTCGCCAACCTTCGTCCCGCCAGGCTGTACCCCATGCTGGCCGAGGCGTCCACGCTGAAGCGGGAGGTGATCGAGGGGATCGATCTCCTCGTGGTCAGAGAGCTGACGGGCGGAATTTATTTCGGGAGACCCAGGGGCATTGAAAAGCTCACCGGCGGAGAGAGGGGCGTCAACACCGAGGTGTATACCACCGAGGAGATTCGGCGCATTGCGAAAGTGGCGTTCGAGGTGGCCCGCAAGCGGAGACGTCGGGTCACGTCCGTGGACAAGGCCAACGTGCTGGAGTCCTCTGAACTATGGCGGCGCGTGGTCATCGAGGTCCACACAGGCTATCCGGACGTGGAACTCAGCCATATGTACGTCGATAACTGCGCCATGCAGCTCGTCAGAAACCCGAGGCAGTTCGATGTCCTGCTCACCACGAACCTCTTCGGCGATATCCTGAGCGATGAAGCGGCGATGCTGACCGGCTCGATCGGGATGCTCCCGTCCGCCAGCCTGGGCGCGCGGGCGGGCCTGTTTGAGCCGATTCACGGCAGCGCGCCGGACATCGCCGGGAAAAACCTGGCCAATCCCATCGCCACCATCGCGTCGGCCGCCATGATGCTGGCCTACACGTTTCATCTCGAAAAGGAGGCCGAGGCGGTCGAGCAGGCCATCTTCAAAGCGCTCGAGCAAGGGTATCGGACGAAAGACATTCACAGTCGCGGGACCAAACTGGTGGGGACGACGGAAATGGGCCAGGTCATCGTGGAGCACTTCAATCAAGGGTAGGAATGCGGCGAGGCGCGTCGGTGCTACTGTCCACGAAGTCCGGAACGATCAGCACGGTGGCCGGTACCGGTGAGCCGGCGCATGCCGGCGACGGCGGACCGGCTGTCGCCGCGGCCCTGAACGAGCCGAGGAACATCGCGCTGGATCGTGCCGGGCACCTCTACATTGCCGACTCTGAAAATCACGTGATCAGGAGGGTCGATCTCAAGACCGGAATCGTCGTCACCGTCGCGGGCTGTCCAGGGGCGGCGTCCTCCGGACAGGAGGCCGGGGGTCTTCGCGGGGCTTCGGTCGCCGCGCAGGACGAGGAGGATTTGCTCGGGGGGCCTCAACCCGGGACTCCGCAACAGTTCGCCCACCTGGCGGACCTCAGCGGAACCGTACGGTTTGTGGCAGGGACCGCGGCCGGAGCCGGGCGATTTCACGGGGACGGCGGTCCCGCGTCTCAGGCGACGCTGAATGTTCCCAGCGCCGTGGTGGCGGACGAGGCGGGCAACCTCTATATCGCGGATACGATGAACCACCGGATCCGAAAAGTCGAGGCGGCCACGGGAACCATGACGACCATCGCCGGAACCGGGCAGCATCGCTTCTCCGGCGACGGTGGACCGGCCGTCTCCGCGGCCCTGAACGAACCGACGGCCCTGGCGCTGGATCGCAAGGGACACTTGTACATCGCCGATCAGAGCAATAATCGAGTCCGCCGGCTGGACCTGGCCACGGGAATCATCACCACGGTGGCGGGCACCGGCGAAGCGGCGTATACGGGAGACGGCATCTTGGCGTCTGAGGCCGGCCTGGCCGGGCCCAGCGGCCTGGCCTTGGGTCCCGACGGCGCGCTGTATATCGCCGATACCTTTAACGGGCGGATTCGCCGGGTGGATCCGGAGACCGGCCTGGTCAGCACCGTGGCAGGAGACGGCGGGGAGTACCGCTACCAGGGACGGGCGAACGAGTTTTCGACGAGTCTGTCACGTCCCTACGGAATTGCCCTGGATCGGGAGGGGCATATCCTGATTACCGATTCCGACAGCCATCTCATCCGGAAATGGGACAGAACGAGAAAGATCGTCAGGCGAGTAGCCGGGAACGGCATGGCTCGGTTCGGGGGCGACGGCGGCCCGCCTCAGGACTGTAGCCTGAATTACCCGTTCGGAGTCGTGGTCGACGACCAGGGAAATCTGTACATCGCCGACACCTTCAATCATCGGGTCCGTATGATCGCCGCCTGAATTGCGGTAAGATGGAATCGCCCATGCTGAGCAAGAAACAGGCCTATCACGTTGCCATTGTCGGGGCGACCGGAGCGGTCGGGGCCCAGATGATCGAGGTGCTGGAGGAGCGGAAATTTCCGATCGAAACCCTCCGTCCGCTGGCCTCCTCCCGATCGGTTGGTGGAACAGTTTCGTTCCAGGGGACCGATCTGCCGGTGCAGCTGCTGACCCATGACTCGTTCGCGGGGATCGACCTGGCGCTCTTTTCAGCCGGCAGCGATGTCGGCAAGGAATTCGCGCCGGTGGCGACCAAGGCCGGCGCGATCGTCATCGATAACAGCGCCGCCTGGCGTATGGATCAGGGCGTCCCGCTGGTGGTGCCCGAGGTCAACTCCGACGACCTTGCCCGACACCGGGGCATTATCGCCAATCCCAATTGCTCCACGATTCAGATGGTGGTCGCGCTCAAACCGCTTCATGATCGGGCGCGGATCAAGCGGATCGTGGTGACCACCTTCCAATCGGTCTCCGGAACCGGCAAGGAGGCGATGGATGAGCTGATCGATGAGTGCAAGGACCTGCTGAGTTTCAAGCAACCTCAGCCGACCGTGTACCCGTTCCAGATCGCCTTTAACTGCTTGCCGCACATCGATGAGTTTCTCCCGTCCGGATACACGAAAGAAGAGATGAAATTGGTCCATGAGACCAGAAAAATCATGGGCGATCACTCGATCCAGATCACCGCCACCACGGTGCGGGTGCCGGTCTATGTCGGTCATTCCGAGTCGGTCAATATCGAGACGGAACGAAAACTGACCGCCGACGAAGCGCGCGCGATTCTCTCGACGGCGCCGGGCGTCCAGGTGTACGACGATCCATCGCATGCCATCTACCCCATGCCCCTGGCGGTGGCCGGCAAGGACGAGGTATACGTCGGCCGGATTCGCGAGGACGAGTCCATCCAGAACGGGCTGAACCTCTGGGTAGTGGCGGACAACCTCAGAAAGGGGGCGGCGCTGAACGCTGTCCAGATCGCCGAGCTCCTCGTGAGGTAAGCCATGCCGGACTGGATTGGCGTGGGGAAGACGCTGATTCTCGTGGGCGGGGTCCTCGTCCTTCTCGGCGCCCTCCTGACCCTGCTCGGCAAGCTGGGCAGCGACTTGGGCTGGTTCGGCAGGTTGCCCGGCGATATCCTGATCAAGCGTGAGAACTTTACCCTTTACTTCCCTCTGACGACCGGTATCCTGATCAGTGTTGCGTTGAGCCTGCTGCTGTATTTCCTCTCCAAACGGTGATGACGATGATCGCAGCCTGTGCGCTCTGGGGCATGGTGTTGTCGGTCCTGCTCGCCGGACCAGTCCAGGCGGCGGACCTGATCCGCGTCCTGATGTTCCAAGAGGCCCAGCGGGTGCTGATCACCTCCGGACGGGGAGTCGTCCTCCAGTTCCCCGACGGCGCCGAACAGGTCGTGACCACTCCGGTGGTCGTGACGCAGCTCGATGGCGGCATGACCTTGAACGGAGCGCGGGCTGCGTCTGACATGGTGAAGGTCCGGGGACGTGACGACGACCTCGTCATCACTGTCGGGGAGACCCCGGCCTTGGATCAGCCGCAGGATCGGGTTTCCGACAAGGTCCCCGACGCCGGCGGAAGCGTGTTTGCACCTTCGGATCCGGGACCACCTCCAATGGGAGCTCTTCGCGGGCCGGCGCCTCTCCACACACTTGTGCTGGCTGGAGCGTTGCAGGTCACACGCCGCGGGAAGAGCCTGATGGTCATCAATGAGGTGGATCTCGAAGAATACGTCAAAGGGGTGGTGCCCTCGGAGATGAGTTCCGGCTGGCATCTGGAGGCTCTCAAAGCGCAGGCGGTCGCCGCCCGGACCTATGCGCTCTACCAACGGATGATGAATGCAGGCCGCGACTACGACGTCGTGGCCGGGGTCCAAGACCAGGTCTATCGAGGCCGGCGTGGAGTCGATGAGCGCGTCCAGCAGGCGGTGGAAGCCACGCGCGGGGTGGTGCTCATGCACCAGAATGCGCCGGTGTTCGCCGCCTTCTCCTCCACCGCCGCCGGTCCGACCGAAGACGCGATGAATGTCTGGTCGAAAGACCTGCCGTACCTGAAGGGCGTGGAGTGCCCCTTCGATGCGAATTCTCCCTATTATCGCTGGACAGCCGAGTTTACCCTGCAGGATCTCGAGAACAGTCTCAGACGTCAAGGGATCGCGGTGGGCACCATTGCCAGCGTGACGCCCTTCTCGTTCAGCCGTGCCGGCCGGGTAGGCCGGCTCAGGATCCTGCATTCCGAGGGAGAACTGATCCTGCGCGGCACGGATTTTCGACGTGTGGCGGGCTATACGGCGGTCCGGAGCACGCAGTTCGAGGTCCAATCAGTAGGAAGGACCATCGTGCTGGCCGGGCGAGGATCGGGTCATGCGGTGGGGCTCTGCCAGTGGGGAGCGAAGGAATTGGCGGAACTCGGCTATTCGTTCGCCGTCATCTTGATGTATTATTTCCCAGGGACCGAACTCAAGAACACCCGGATTGGAGCGAAGGCCCCCTCGTCCACTCCTTGATGTTGCTCTCGGACTTCGATTTTCCCTTCGACCCCACACTGATCGCCGACCGCCCGATCGAGCCTCGTGAGCAGGCGCGTTTGCTCGTGCTGCCGCGCGGAGGCGGTGCCTGCTCCCATCACCGCGTGGCAGACCTGCCGACCTTGCTGACCCCCGGAGATGTGGTGGTGGTGAACGACACCAAGGTGGCGCCGGTCCGACTGACCGGCCGCAAGCGCCCGGGTGGAGGAAAAATCGAGCTGGTCTTGGTGAAGGATTTGGGGGAAGACCGGTGGGAGGTGCTGCTCAAGGGGAAGGTGACGGCGGGACAGGTGGTCGAGTTTGACCGCCATGCCTCGGCCACCGTGTTGACTCGCGGGCTGTCGGGGACGGTGATCAGGATTGCCAGCAAGTCCCCGGTCCGCGAGCTGATCCGGGACATCGGGCAGATGCCCTTGCCTCCCTACATCAAACGAGCCCCGACAGAGGCGGACCGGACCTGGTATCAGACCGCGTTTGCTCGGGTCGAAGGATCGATCGCCGCTCCCACGGCCGGCCTGCACTTTACGAACGACCTGCTGGACGCATTGCGTCACCGCGGGATCAGCACGGCCGCCGTCACACTCCATGTGGGGCCGGCGACGTTCCGGCCGGTCACGGTCGCGCGCATTCAAGACCACCCGATGGGGTCCGAATGGGTCGAGGTGTCTGAAGAGGCCGTGGCGACGATCCAGCGTGTCAAGGCCGATGGCGGCCGGATTGTGGCGGTCGGGACGACGGTGGTGCGCGCCCTGGAAACAGCCGCCGATGCCGGGGGGACGCTCCGGCCGTGGAACGGGGAGACCGGGTTGTTCATCATCCCGGGATATCGGTTCCGTGTTGTCGACGTGATGATGACGAATTTTCACCTGCCCCGAACCACCCTCTTGATGCTGGTGTCGGCCCTTGCGGGACTGGAGCGATTGCGGCAGGCCTACCAAGAAGCCATCGGCGAGCGCTACCGTTTGTACAGTTACGGAGACGCGATGCTGATTATCTAGGCTAGAGGCGCGAGGCTAGGGGCGATAGTGAAGGCAATGGGCTAGAGGCTAGAGGCTATAGGCTATGAGCTATGGGAAGAGCGACCTAACCTATAGCCTATCGCCCATTGCCTCTAGCCTGTACTTACAGGAGTTCCCTGTGGATTTCGATCGGCAACCTGGCTTTGACCGCTTCCTTGTACGCCAGCAGCGCCCGTTGCTGCTTTTGGAATAGAAAAGCCTGCAGGATCCTGTCCCCGGCCGGTGGGCCTGAGGCGGACTCTCCTTTCGGCTGTTGAGCCATGAGCGCTTGGGCTTCCACAATCTCGGCCGGCGTGAGCGCAACCGAGTCCACGACGACCGTCCGGGCTTTATTGCGCAGCAACTCCATGGTTTGCTGAGCCTCGAAGAGGGAAGGGGTCAGGCGGTTAGCAGCCAGCAGGCGGCGGTACAGCTCTGGATCAAACCTGCCGTTTCTCGAAAACTCTTCGCGCCCGATGATCTCGTCGCGCAATTCGCTGGGGGTGACGGTCAGTCCCATATCCTCAGCGACCAACGTCCAGATTTTGTCCTCGATCAATCCCTCGATGACGAACTGCTTCAGCGTTTCGTCCTTGAAATCCCCTTGCACCTTCTCCTTGTAGAACCGGTAGGTGTTTTGATACGCGCGCAAAAACTCGTCGCGCGTTACCGTCAGATTCCCGATCGAGGCCACGGCGTCGGTTTCTTGCTCACCGAACCCCCACCACCCCATGGTGATCACGAACGCGATCGCCAAAACCCCCATGGCTGACTTCAGCAGCCAGGGATACTTGTGGGCACTTTCCCGCATCAATTTGATCATGCCGGTTCCCTCCGTGATGTCCAGAAATTGTACCGGTCGTCCCCCTCGAAGGCAAGGGCGCGCAACCCGAGGAACACCCCCGGAGGGAGGACTCAGTCCGTCGGACGGGTGGCGGTCCTGGTCGCAACCTGGCGTAAGTTTGTGGAACAGCGAGAAATTTGTTATACTGCGCGACTGACTGCGAGGAAGGGGCTTGTCGGAGGAGGGGTCGGGAACAGGCCCTTTGGGCGGAGGGGTCCATCCCAAAGCGCGTGTTCTGAACCGATTCATTGCGAAATTTGTGGACCTTATCGTGGTGGCTGCGGCAGGTCAGGTCGTGCCCCCGGTGGGCTGGTTAGCGGGGTTAGCCTACGTGCTGATCGGCGACGGGTTGACGGGAGGGCAGAGTCTCGGCAAGCGCTTGATCGGTCTGCAGACCGTGGTCCCCCGCAGCCGAGAGGTCTCCGGATTCAGGGAGTCCATCATCCGTAACTTGTCCCTCGCGCTGGCCTATCTCCTGTTTCCGATTCCTTATATCGGGTGGGCACTGGCGACCGCCCTCGTCCTCTTAGAAGCGCTGTTGATCATCGGCAATGAGCAGGGCCTCCGGCTGGGGGATGAGATCGCGCATACGCAGGTGCTGGATGCGGGACAGCTTGATCTACGAGACTGATTCGGGTCCATCCACCACGCACCGGGCCCTGGTCACCGCCATCAGTGGCTGAAGAAGGGAGTATGTCGTGGGACTCACGGGTGACATCGTAGGCTGGTTCTCGAACGATCTGGCGATCGATCTGGGAACCGCGACCACCTTGGTCTATGTTCGCGGGAAAGGGATCGTCCTGAATGAGCCGTCCGTCGTGGCGGTGGAGAAGAAAAGCGAAAAAGTCCTGGCGGTCGGGGCCGAAGCCAAGAAAATGCTCGGCCGCACCCCCGGGAACATCACGGCGATCCGGCCGATGAAAGAGGGGGTCATCGCAGACTTCGAGATGGCCGAGAAAATGCTGAAGTATTTCATCACCAAGGCGCACAACCGGAGCATGTTCGTCAGGCCACGCATCATCATCGGCGTGCCGTCACGGATCACGCAGGTCGAACAGCGCGCCGTTCGGGATTCGGCCGAGCTGGCCGGCGGCCACGAGGTCTATCTCATCGAGGAGCCGGTGGCCGCGGCGATCGGGGCGGGGCTGCCGATCACCGAGCCGTCCGGGAACATGGTCGTGGACGTGGGCGGCGGCACGACCGATATCGCGGTCATCTCCCTCGGCGGGATCGTCTACAGCGAGTCCGTGAAGGTGGCGGGTGATCGGATGGATGACGCGATCATGAACTACATCAAGAAGAAGTATAACCTCCTGATCGGAGAGCACATGGCCGAACGTGTCAAAGTCGAGATCGGCTCGGCGTATCCGTTCGAGGAGAAGAAAACGATGATGATCAAAGGGCGGGATCTGATCTCGGGCATTCCCCGCACGATTATGGTGGATGACGCCGAGATCCGGGAAGCTCTGCAGGAGCCCATCGGCACGATTGTGAACGCGATCAAAGTGGCTCTGGAGAATACCCCTCCTGAGCTGGCTGGAGATATCATCGACCGTGGCATTGTGCTCACCGGAGGAGGGTCCTTGCTGAAAGGCATGGATACGAGATTTCGAGAGGAGACCAATCTGCCGATCATCACGGTGGATGACCCCTTGACGTCGGTGGTGCTGGGGGTCGGTAAGCTTCTCGACGAATTGGACCTCCTGCGCAAGATTTCGGTGATGTCGCAGTGCAGCAGCTCCCGCTAGGCTCGACATCCCGCAAGTGGAGGCAATGCTTCGTTCGACATCCGGGCCAAGGCGGGTGGTGCTGGTCCTGTTTGCCCTTCTCCTGTCGGTCTTCCTGGTCCTCCCGAAACCGACCCGTAGCCTGCTGCAACACCTCGGACAGCCGCTCGCGCAGATCGTCGCGTTCCCGCTCCGAGCCTTGGCTGCGCTGGATCGAAACCTGCGTGAGGCGTGGAACGGGTATGTCGCCTTGCGGCATGTCTACGACGAGAACGCTCGCCTGCATCGCGAGATCGAGTTCTTACGGGGCCAGAATAGCGAGCTTCGGGAAGTGGCGACGGCCGGCCAGCGCCTGGCCGCATTGCTGGAATTCAAAGAAGGGACGGGATCCGAGACCATCGCCGCGCAAGTCATCGGTCGTGACGCCACCAGTTGGTATCGAGCCCTGGTGCTGAACAAAGGCGAGCGTGACGGCATCCGTCCGGAGATGGGCGTCATGACACAGGCCGGAGTGGTCGGACGAGTCGTGAAAGCCAACATGTCCACCGCCGTGGTGCTCCTGATCACGGACCCGAACAATGCGGTGACGGGGTTGATTCAGCGCACCAGGGACGAGGGGATCGTCGAGGGAACCGTGCGGGGACTCGCTCGCATGAAGTATATTCCTCTGCTATCCGCCGTGCGGGTGGGCGATACCGTGGTGACGTCGGGTCTCACCGGCGGCTTCCCGAAGGGGCTCGTGATCGGGTCGGTCAGGAACATCGAGAGGGTGGAGGGCGATCTCTTCCGGTCGGCCGACATTACCCCCGAGGTGGATGTCTCGAAGCTCGAGGAGGTGCTCGTCATCTCCACTCCGCGTCCGTTCGACGAGCGCGCCACGGACGCCGGGTCGTTGCTGCCGAAACAGCCCGAGGAGAGGCAGCGGTGAAACGGGCGCTGTATGCGGGGCTGGTGCTCGGGTTGGTGCCGATTCAGACGACGGTGCTGCAGCATGCGAGCATCGGCGGGATCCGGCCGGACCTGTGCCTGATCGCCGTCTGTCTCGTGGGATTCGTTGCCGGGGAGCGTGAAGGGATGATGTTGGGGTTCGCGTTGGGCCTGATCCAGGATCTCTTCTCGGCTGGGGACCTGGGGCTCAATCTGGTGACCAAGGGGTTGATCGGGTTCCTCGCAGGCCTCGTGGGGAGGTTTCTCGCCAATGCGACACCGGTCGCGATGCTGGCCACATTGCTCGGCCTGTCGGTGGTCTCCGGCGCGGTCTTCCTCATGGCCGCCCGGGTGGGGGAAGGTCTGGCGGACCTCTTCTTTGTCACACGGTCCATCCTGCTGCCGCAGGCCTTGTTTGACGCAGCCGTGGGCACGGGCGCGTACTGGTTGATCGCGAGACGCGGTCAAACTGATCAGGCGACTCAGGAACGCCCCGGTCCGCTCTGGTAACAGACTTGATCGGCATGAGACGGGCGACCTGAACCCGAAGACCGGCTGGGGGTTATGCTGGATCTCTCACCTCAACAGGATGAGCTCCGTGAGCTCCAACGGCGCCTGACGATCCTCAAGGTCGGCTTGCTGCTGGTGGTCGTGCTCTTGGCGTTTCGTCTGTGGCACCTTCAAGTCCGAGAGGGCCAGTACTATCGGGATCTTTCCGAGAATAACCGGACCCGATCCGTCATCCTGGAACCGGCCCGTGGTCTGATCTATGACCGGAACGGGGTGTTGCTCGCGAACAATGTGCCCAGCTTCAATCTGTACGTCACCCTCGAGGATGTCACGGATCGCGAAGCCTTGATCAAACGGCTGGTCGGCCTCATCGGGCTCGATGAGGCGAGCCTTCGCAAGAGGATGTCCGAGCGGGGAGCCAAACTGCTCCCCAGGAAAGTGAAGGGCGGGCTCACGCTGCGTGAGGCGGCGCTCATCGAATCTCATCGCCTGGATCTTCCGGGCGTCATGGTCCAAGCGGAATCTCAGCGGAACTACCCGGCGAGAGTGACCGCGTCGCATCTGCTGGGATACGTCGGCGAAGTGTCGGCGGACCAGTTGGAGAAACCTGAATTCGGAGATCTTCATCAGGGCAGTATTGTCGGCCAGTATGGCGTGGAACACACCTACGACCGGTTCCTCAGGGGCCGCGCGGGACAGAAGGTGATCGAAGCCGATGCCCTGGGGCATGAGAAGCGGACGGTGGAGGTCCAGAAACCAGAGGCGGGCGATGATCTGTATTTGACCATCGACCTGCGTCTGCAAAAGCTGGCGGAAGATCTCCTGGGGGAAGAGACTGGCGCTATTGTGGCGGTGGACCCGGCCACCGGCGAAGTGCTGGCGCTGGCCAGCCGGCCGGCCTTCGATCCCAACGTGCTGTCGCGGGAACTGACCCCCAAACAGTGGGAGGACATCGTCCAGGACGAGGGCCATCCGTTGACGAACCGGGCGACGCAAGGACAGTATCCGCCCGGCTCAACGTTCAAGATCGTCATGGCGGCGGCCGCCCTTGAAACGAACACCATCGACCCCGCCACGACGATCCGATGCTTTGGCAGTTATCAGTTCGGTCGGCGTCTGTACAAGGACTGGAAAGCGGGCGGGCACGGCTGGATGGCCGTGAGCCAGGCGATCGTCGACTCCTGCGATGTGTTTTTTTATACGATTGGACAGCGCATGGGCATCGAGGCCATTGCCTCCTACGCCAGCCAGTTCGGCCTGGGCCGTGAAACCGGGATCGAACTTCCGTCCGAGCGGGTGGGGATCGTGCCGTCTCCCGCCTGGAAGGAGAAGGTTCGCAGCGAACCGTGGCTGCCAGGAGAAACCATCTCGGCCTCGATCGGCCAGGGGTATGTGACCGTGACGCCCCTCCAAATGACCAGTCTGATCGCAACCGTCGGCAATAACGGGGTGTCATTCCGACCGCGCCTGATCCGGGCTGTGATGGAGCGAACGACCGGACGACTGCAGGAATTACCAGCCGTGGCGCGCGGTCAACTCGCAATCAAGCCCGAAACGCTCGCGCTGATCCAGCATGCCCTTGCCGGCGTGGTGACTGAAGGGACGGCGCGACGAGCCAAGTCATCTCTTGTGACCATTGCCGGGAAGACCGGAACGGCACAGGCCGCGGCGGCCCGTCCAGGACCGGAGGAGGCTCTGCCGAAGAAGTTGCGGGATCATGCCTGGTTCATCTCGTACGCTCCGACCGTGGCGCCACGCATCGCCGTCGGCGTGCTGGTTGAGCACATGGGACACGGTGGGTCAGCGGCGGCGCCGCTGGCGAAACAGCTGATCGAAACCTTCATCAAGCTGACGCCTCATGAGCCGCTCATCGCCGATTCCCCCTCACCGGCGCGGTCGCCCATGACGGTCATGGCTCGACAGGAACCCCGTGATTGACCGTGTCATCAGCAGCCGGGGGCCCGACAATTTCGAGTGGCGATACGTCGCGGTCATTGGCGCCATCCTCTCGCTCGGCCTCCTGTCCATCTACAGCGTCACGCATGCACAGCCGGGGAGCGGCGTGCCGCTCTACGCCAGGCAGATGCTCTGGGTCGTGATGGGCGGCGCCGCCTTTCTGGTGATGCTGGTGTTCGACTATCACAAGATCGCGAGGCTGTCGTACCTGCTCTATGTCGTCGCGCTGGTGTTGCTGGCTGTCGTCTTGGTCATAGGAAAGACGAGCCGGGGCGCACAACGGTGGTTTCCCATCGGGCCGTTCGCGTTTCAACCGGCGGAGTTTGCGAAGGTGGTCCTGATCCTCGTGCTGGCCAGGTACTATGCGAACAGCCCGCGCGAGGGCTGGCGGCAGAGGGTGGTCCTGCCTGGCCTCATCATGGCGCCCGGCCTTCTGCTCATTCTCAAGCAGCCCGACCTGGGGAGCGGCCTCAGTTTTCTGACCATTTACGTGTCGATGCTGCTGGTGGTGGGGGTGCGGTCCAAAGCGCTGGGGATCCTTCTCCTACTCGCGCTCATGCTGTTTCCGTTCGCGTGGGAAGTCGTGTGGGGGGCGCTCCATGATTACCAACGGGAGCGGATCCTGACCTTCGTGAACCCCGCCTACGATCCGGGCGGGAAGGGCTACCATGGGCTCCAGTCGCGTATCGCCATCGGGTCGGGAGAACTGCTCGGAAAAGGGCTCTACGGGGGGACTCAGAGCCAACTCAAATTCTTGCCGGAAGGCCACACGGACTTCGTGTTCGCCGTGTTCGCCGAAGAATGGGGATTTCTGGGCGTACTGCTGCTGCTGGGGCTCTTTCTCGGGCTGATCCTGCTGTCGATGGAGATCGCGTCGAGGGCCAAGGACGTCCTCGGGGCGCTGCTGGCAGCCGGGGTGATCGCCATGATCGGGTTCAGCATGGTGGTCAACATCGGGATGACCGCGGGCATCTTCCCCATCGTCGGCATCCCGCTGCCGCTGATGAGCTACGGCGGAAGCGCGATCGTCACGACGATGGCCGCCTTGGGCCTGTTACTGAACGTCAAGCGTCGGCGCCTGACGCTGTTTTATTGAACCTCTGTCGGCACGGCCGGCTCTGCCAGCCAGCGTGGTTGGTCCGGCGCCAGCCGGAGCCGAACCCTCGGACAGATCGGAGGGGCTGAGTTTACAGACACTATTCACATGCAGCCTGGTGGGCGGACGCCGCGGAATTCGGAAGAAGAGGCCGTGCGGTCTGACCACTCTGCGATCGTGGTGCGCGGCTGACAGTCGTCGCCCCGGTCCGATAGGCTGCGGGGAGCGGACATGGGACTAGAAATCGCGATCAATGTGACGCGGGAAGAGACCCGAGTGGCGGTGTTGGATCATCGGGTCCTGACGGAACTGTATGTGGATCGGGCCAAGACGAAGGATTTCGTCGGGAACATCTACAAAGGGAAGGTCGTCAAAGTCCTTCCAGGCATGCAGGCGGCGTTTGTCGACATCGGAATGGAACGGGCCGCCTTCATCCATGTCTCGGATCTGTCGAACGACACGGAGCCCGGGGATACCCTCGTCGACAGCGAGGAAGATGACAAGGGCCCCGAACTACCCAGGCCCCGTCGCCAGACCGCACGGCCCATCGAGCAACTGCTGAAAGAAGGCCAGGAGCTCATGGTGCAGATTTCAAAAGGACCGATCGGAACCAAGGGGCCACGGGTCACGACCTATGTCTCCCTCCCGGGACGGTACCTCGTATTTATGCCCAACGTTGAGCACGTCGGGGTGTCCAGACGGATTCCGAAGGATGAGGAACGGGCCCGGCTGAAGGAGATCATGAAGCGGCTCCGGCGGCCCGGCTATGGCTACATCGTCCGGACGGTGAGCGAAGGCGTCAAGGAGGAGGAACTCCGGTCCGATGTGGAATTCCTGAACGTGCTGTGGCAGGACGTCCTGAAGAAACGGGACCCGCAGCCGGCCCCAAGCCTGCTGCACACCGATTTGACGCTGACATTCCGGGTGGTCCGCGATCTCTTTACCAAGAAAGTGGAGAGGCTGCTGATCGACTCGAAACAGGAGTATGAAGCCGTCAGGGAGTTTGTTCACCGCTTCCTGCCTGAGCAGACCTCCCGGGTCCACTATTACGACAAAGACGAGAGCCTGTTCGATCACCTGGGAGTCGAAATGGAGATCACCCGGGCGTTGAGCCGCAAGGTGTGGTTGAAGTCCGGCGGCCACATCGTCATCGATCATACCGAGGCGATGACGGTGATTGACGTGAACACGGGACGCTTTGTCGGGAAACGCGACCAGGAAGAAACCATCTTCAAGAACAATCTGGAAGCGGTCAAGGAGATCGCCTACCAGATCAAGCTGCGCGGGATCGGCGGCATCATCATCATCGACTTCATCGACATGGAGCGTGAGAAGAATCGCGAACGGGTCTATCAGGCCCTGGTGGACGCGATGGTCGGCGACAAGGCCCGGACCAGAATCTCGCGCATCTCCGACCTCGGCCTGATCGAAATCTCCCGCGAACGGGTCCGCGAGGACCTGCTGCGGACGATGTCCGAGCCCTGTCATTACTGCGAGGGACGGGGATACACGAAGTCACCCACGACCGTGGTGTATGAGATCTTCCGGGAGCTCCGTCGGATCGGACGCTTGCCCGATGAGCAGAAGATCGTGATCGGCGTGCATCCCGGCGTCGCCGAGCTTCTGTACGAGGAAGAACGTCAGGGAGTCGAGGACCTGGAACGCGAGCATGGCACCAAGATCATCGTCAACGCCGACCAGACGCTTCACTTGGAACAGTATGACATCGTCGTGCTCTAAGGGGGCCAAGGCGAGGGGTCACCGTGACGCGGGGTTTGCATGAGCGCCGCGTCGCTTCGCTCCTGGCTGACGCTGCGCGCGGTCAGGGAGCTGGACGATGCGACGATGTGCCGCCTTGTCCAGACGTTCGGTCCGCCGGAGGCGGTCCGGGCCGCCTCGATAGACTCCCTCATGGCGTCCGGATGCATCAGTGCGTCGCTCGCGCAGGCCATTCAGCGGGGTCCGGACCACGACACGCAACAGGCCCTCGACCGCGACCTGAAGACCCTGGAGCGGCTGCGACTGTCGGTGGTGACCTGCCTTGACCCGGACTACCCGCCGCGGCTCAAGACGATCCACGACCCGCCACCGTTGCTGTATGTGAGCGGGGCGCTGACCCAGGCGGATCGCCACGCGGTGGCCATCGTTGGGTCGCGGCGTGCGACCGCGGCCGGCCGCTTGCTGACCGAAGAGCTGAGCAGGGACCTGGCTTCCGCCGGGTTCACCATCGTCAGCGGTCTGGCGAGGGGAGTGGACGCGGCCGCCCATCGGGGCGCGCTCGCGGCGCAGGGCAGAACCGTCGCGGTGCTGGGCTGCGGGATTGACCAGACCTACCCGCCGGAGCATCAATCGCTCAGGAAGGAGATCGAATCGAGCGGAGCCGTGGTGGCCGAGCTTCCACTGGGTTCGTATCCGCACGGGTATCATTTTCCGCGCCGGAATCGAATCATCAGCGGAATGTGCCTCGGGGTGGTCGTCACCGAGGCGGCGATCCAGAGCGGGTCGCTCATCACCGCGCGACTCGCCGCCGACCAGGGCCGAGAGGTGTTCGCCGTGCCGGGATTCGTGAAGGCGGACAACAGCCGCGGTCCCAACGGCCTCATCAAGCAGGGGGCCAAGCTGGTTGAACATGTCCAGGATATCATCGACGAGCTCTTGCCCCAGCTCGACGCGCCCTTCCGCGAGCGTCTGCAGGGGCGTGTCCCGCATCCTGTCGAATCACCGCCTCGGTTGGGCAAGGAGGAGGCGACGATCTATCTCGCGCTGTCCTTTGAACCGACGCACATCGACGACCTGATCACCAACAGCCGACTGCCCGCGGCGGATGTCGCCGCGCATCTCCTTGCCCTGGAGCTCAAGCATTTAGTCCGCCAACTGCCCGGGCAAACCTACCTTCGGCTATAATCGTATATAATAGGAAGGCTTGAAGAGCATGCCGGCATCGGAATATGTCACAGCCCCCTTCTGGGCACCGGCCTTGGACGAGACACAGGAGCGAGAATGGCGAAATCGTTGATCATTGTGGAGTCCCCAACCAAAGCCAGAACGATCACCAAGTATTTGGGGCGCGGCTATACGGTCATGGCCTCCGTCGGCCACGTGAAGGATCTCCCCACCAGCAAGCTGGGCGTGGACATCGAGCACGACTTCAAGCCGCAGTACGTGATCATCAAGGGCAAAGCCAAAATCCTCGCCGAGATCAAGCAACAGGCGAAGGAAGCCGAGACAGTGTTCCTCGCCCCTGACCCGGACCGCGAGGGCGAAGCGATTGCGTGGCATATCGCAGAAGAGATCGACGGCAAATCGAAAGGGAACAATCGAAAAGTGTTCCGCGTTCTCTTCAACGAAATCACCGAGTCCGCCATCAAACGGGCGCTCCAGTCTCCCGGGAAGATCGATATGAAGCTGGTCAATGCCCAGCAGGCCCGCCGCGTGCTGGACCGCATCGTCGGGTACCAGGGCAGCCAGTTGCTGTGGAAAAAAGTGCGACGGGGCCTGAGCATGGGCCGCGTCCAATCGGTGGCCGTGAAACTGATCTGCGATCGGGAGCGAGAGCGCGAGGCGTTCCGCCCGGAGGAGTACTGGTCGCTCACGGCGACGCTGGCCGGCGCCAACCCGCCGCCGTTCGAGGCGAGACTCAAGAGCATCAACGGCCGGGATGCAGACATCCCGGCGGCTCAAGCGGCCGAGCGCGTCGTGGCCGCCGTGCGGGGGAAGGACTTCGTCGTCCAGTCCATCGAGCGCCAGGAGAAGCGGCGGAACCCAGCGGCTCCCTTCATCACGAGCCGGCTTCAGCAGGAGGCGGCTCGCAAGCTTCGCTTCACCCCGAAGAAGACCATGACGCTGGCCCAGCAGCTCTACGAAGGAACGGAGATCGGCCAGGAAGGTCCTGTCGGTCTGATCACCTACATGCGGACGGACTCCCCACGGATCTCGAACGAGGCTGCCGAGGAGGCGCGGCGACTCATTCGCGAACGGTTCGGGAACCAGTACCTGCCGGCCACCCCCAATGTGTACAAGACCCAGAAGGCTGCCCAGGAGGCCCATGAGGCCATCCGGCCGACGTCGGCAGGCCGCGACCCGGAATCGATCAAACAATTTCTAGAGAAGGACCACTATCAGCTTTATAAGCTGATCTGGAATCGCTTCATCGCCTCCCAGATGACCCCGGCCGTCCTGGAAGTGACCCGCGTCGATTGCGTGCCGCAGGGCACACGGGACGCGTACGTGTTCCGGGCCAATGGGACCGTGGTGAAATTCCCCGGTCACACGGCGGTCTATCTGGAGGGGGAGGACGCGAACGGGGCCGCTCGGGGCCGCAAGACCGAGCAGGAAATCGAGGACGAGGCCGAACGACAGCTCCCCGTCTTGGCCGAGGGAGAACGCTTGCGGCTGGTTGCCCAGGATGGACAAACCGCGCCAGGTTTCATGCTGAAGCAGCACTTCACCCAGCCCCCGCCCCGGTACAACGAGGCCCTGTTGATCCGCGAGCTGGAGGACAAAGGGATCGGCCGGCCCTCGACGTACGCCAGCATTATCTCCACGATCCAGGAGCGCAGGTACGTCGAGAAGGTGGAAGGCCGATTCGCCCCCACAGAGACCGGTCTGACCGTCAACGACTTCCTGGTCAAGGGATTTCCGGACATCCTCAATGTGGACTTCACCTCCTTGATGGAAAAAGAGCTGGATGAGGTGGAAGAGGGCGAGAAACCATGGGTGGCGGCGGTGCGGGATTTCTACGTGCCGTTCACCAAGGACATGGCCAAGGCGAAAGCCATTCCGGGTCCTAAAGACATCGTGGAGCCTCCCACGAATATTCCCTGCGAGAAATGCGGGCGCATGATGGAGATCAAATGGGGCCGGAACGGGAAGTTTCTGGCTTGTCCAGGCTACAAGGACGATCCGCCGTGTAAGAACACCAAGAATTTCGAAAAGCTCGCTGACGGGACCGTCAAGATCGTCGCGAAGCAGGAGCAGACCACGGACGAGAAGTGCGAAAAGTGCGGGTCGCCCATGGTGGTCAAAGCCGGCCGGTTCGGCAAGTTCCTGGCCTGCTCGGCGTACCCCACCTGCAAGACCACGAAGCCCATCCCGCTCGGCGTCAAATGTCCCCAAGACGGAGGCGACCTGACCCAGAAACGGACCAAGAAAGGCCGTACGTTCTACGCCTGCACGAATTACCCGAAATGCGAGTTCGCGCTCTGGGACCGGCCGGTCAACAAACCCTGCCCAAACTGCAAGTCACCGTTCCTCGTCGAAAAGTTCAGCAAGCAGGCCGGTACCACCGTGCAGTGCCGGAACGAAGACTGCGGGTACAAGGAAGCGGGCTGACCGATCTCCACCTTTCGAACGGGTTGTCCTCCGGCGGCCACGAGGCCAGGCAGTAGCCTCACCGCGCAGGGGCCGAGCCGGCTGGCGCGACCTCGGGCGCTGGACTTATGCGCTCCCCCCATGGACTGGCGGCAGGGGACGACGAGGTCACGTCATTCGCTGCTGTCTCGGGCCATCAGTGGCGATTGGATGAACCACATCTCATAGAGTGGGAACGCCATCATGATGAGGAAGCTCGCAACCATCAGGGTGTCCCCGCCGAGCATAGTCAGAACAAAGACCGGCGAGACGTACCTGATGAGCCAGGGTGAGGCCAGATCCAGGAT